>JAACED010000071.1 GCA_011682695.1 Gammaproteobacteria bacterium | reverse complement strand
GCTGAAGCGCCAACGAAGGCTGAAGCGCCAACGAAGGCTGAAGCGCCAACGAAGGCTGAAGCGCCAACGAAGGCTGAAGCGCCAACGAAGGCTGCCAAGGCCAAAGCACCGAAGAAGGCCGAAGAGGCTTCGCCAGAGGAGAACTGACATGTCCAAGACCAAAGCAGGAGGGTCGTCGAAGAACGGTCGGGATTCGGCCGCTCAGCGGCTCGGACCGAAGGTCTTCGACGGACAGGCGGTGTCTGCCGGTTCCATTCTCGTTCGACAGCGCGGGACCCGGATTCACCCCGGCCACAACGTTGGACGCGGCGGTGACGATACGTTGTTCGCGACGGCGGATGGTGTCGTCAAGTACGGGCGGCGGAATGGGCGGAGACTGGTCCATATCCTCACCGACTGAGGCAGCGGGAACCCGTGTTCATTGACAGAGTTCGGGTTCGTGTCCGTGCCGGCGACGGGGGGGCAGGCGTCGTCAGCTTCCAGAAGTTGCGTGGCAAGCCGCGCGGGCGCGCCATCGGCGGCTCGGGCGGTCACGGAGGCAACGTCATCGTCAGGGCAGACGAATCGGTGGCGACCCTGCTCGTGTACCGGAGGCATCCTCATCATCGCGCCGGCGACGGCACCCACGGTCAGGGTGATCTGCGAGCAGGAAGACGAGGCGAAGACCTTGTGCTTCGGGTTCCCTGTGGTACGACCGTCAAAGATGCACACGGCACGATGCTCGCGGATCTCGTGCAGAACGGCCAGGAAGCCGTCGTCCTCGAGGGTGGACGGGGAGGCAGGGGGAACGCGGCACTCGTCGATCCTGCGCATCGCGCTCCCACCTACTGCGAGCAGGGGGAGTACGGCGCGGAGGCGTGGCTCGAGTTCGAGTTGAAGCTCGTCGCGGATGCCGCGCTCGTCGGTTTTCCCAACGCGGGGAAGAGCACGCTCATCTCGGCCGTCTCGGCAGCTCGACCGAAGATTGCCGACTACCCATTCACGACGCTTCAGCCCCAGCTCGGTGTCGTGTCCATCGATGAGCGTGAGTTTGTGCTTGCCGATATCCCGGGCCTGATCGAAGGGGCGTCGGACGGCAAGGGCCTCGGACATGAGTTCTTACGGCACGTCGAGCGATCCAGCGTGCTCGTGTTGCTGCTCGACCCCTCTGCATTGCAGCCGGTGTCTGCGGCGGAACAGTTGGAGATCCTGATCCGTGAGCTGACCCGCTACTCGGCCGACCTGGCCCGGCGTCCCCGGCTCGTAGCCATGAACAAGATCGATCTTCCGGAGAGCCGGGACGCGCTGGCCACTCTCGACATCTCGCCGTTCGCTATCTCGGCCGTGACCGGTGAGGGGATTCCAACCTTGCTCCACGCCATTGCCGACGAGGTCGAGCAGGCGTCACAAGTGGGTGAAGACCGGGAAGGATATGTTCTGCACCGTCCGATCGGGCCCGGTTTCACCGTGCGACGAGAGGAGGGGGTCTGGATCGTCGAAGGCAGGGATGCCGAGCGTGCCGTCGCTTTTCACGACCTGACCATCCTGGAGGCGGCCGATCTCGCGGCAAAACGCCTCAAGCGTCTCGGCGTCGACGACGCCCTTCGAGATTCGGGTGCGAAGTCCGGTGACGACGTACGGATCGGCGATATCGTTTTCGAGTTCAAGGATGAGCAGGAGAACTGAGCTGCCGGCTGCCGGCTACCGGAGACTGGCTCCTGGCTATTCCTTGGCTCCCTGCGAAGCGCCGAAGACGAGCAGACCCGCAGCCAGCATCGCCAGCAGGACGCCGACCACTACGACCGTGTGTCGGGTGTTCTCCTGGACGGGATACCCCGGCCGCACGACGTCGAGGGATTCGACCTCGAGGTAGCTCTCTCCGCCGCGACCGGCATCGTGGTAGCGCCATGTGCCGGTGACGCTCACGAGCGGGCCGACTCGGTTGTACCGGCCTGGCGGGTCGAGAGAGACGAAGAGCGCTTTGTCTGCGTGGATACCGATACCGGTGTTTGCCCCGCGCAAGCTTCCGCCATCGCGCAACGGGGACAGGGCGTAGGCGTCGTCATTGAGTTGTGCCCAGACGGTTCCATCATCCCGGAAGCCGTAATCGCCGATGAGCTCGCCGGAGATCGTGACCTGCTTGCCGTCGAAGGCCGCAGGATCCTCGATCAGCTTCGCACCGCTCACGGTGTCGGCGGCGGCCAGGGCGGGTGACGCGACGAGCATGAGGAGAGCGACGATGAGCACGAGAGCGAAGGTGCGCACTATTTCCCCCTCACCAGCGACCATGCGAACCCGATGAGGGCGAAGATCGCTATGAACTCGAGCCGGCCCGCCCACATCTGGAAGGCGTAGGTCAGCTTGAGCGCCGCGGGCATGGATGGAGTCGTCACGCCGACAGAGAGGCCTACGTTCGCCGCCGCACTCACCGATTCGAACAGTGCCTCCTGGAGGGGGACACCGACTGCGAGCCCGATGCCGGCACCCAAGACGTACAGGGCCACATAGAGCAGGGAGATGGCCATGACAGCCTGTTTGAGTTCATTGGAGAGATTCCTGGGCCCGTTCTGCCAAAAGCGGTGAGAGATCACTGCTCCTTCGGGCAACAGCACCTGTTTGATCTGCGCTCCGATGGATCGCAGTACCAGGCCGACGCGAAGCGACTTCACACCACCGGCTGTCGACGAGGCCATCCCTCCGAGTGCCATCGCGATCGTCATTCCTCCGAATGCCAACCCGCCCCATGTGGCCAGGTCCGCGGAGGGGATCGTCGAAAAGCCGGTACCGGTATGCGCGGAAAGCACCTGGAAAAAGCTCTGGCGGCCGAGTCCGGCAACGCTGCCGTAGACGCCTGCCACCACGAGTCCGATCTGTGTGATGATCAGTGTTCCTGCGAAGGTGAGCAAGATCGTCTTCGTCTCGAGGTTGCGGAGCACCGACCTGCGGCGCCATAGTGCGAAGTGGACTCCGAAGCTCATTGCTCCGGCGACCATGAGCACGGCGACGACCATTTCGAACGGTGCCGAGTGGTAGTAGCCGATGCTGGTGCTCTGCGGAGCGAAACCGCCGGTATCGAACGCGGCCATGAAGATCGTCGCACCGTGGAAGAACGACCGGAGCACTCCGAACCCCAGGTCGAGATGCGCGACGAGTGTGAGGGCCGTGATACCGGCCACCCCGTTCAGGATGGAGACGAGCCAGATGAACCTGGCCGTGGAGCGCACGGAGGGGAAGATCTGGTCGTCCCGGGCCTCTCCGTAGTAGAGAGTCGCAGTTCCTGCGCCGGAGAAGAGGCTGAGTGCGGCGATGATGATTCCCTGACCGCCCAGGAAGTGGAGAACGTGTCTCCAGATGATCATCGAGGAGGCCATGTGGTCGAGGTCCTGGACGAGGGTCAGTCCTGTCGTCGTGATGCCGCTCATGGCGTCGAAGAACGCATCCAGCCAGCTTGCGAAGTGGCCCGACAGTGCCAGAGGGACGGCTCCGACGATGGGCACGATCAACCAGATCAGCGCTACGACGACCATCCCGTGACTCCAGTCCAAGCGGTCGTTCTGTGGGCGCATAATGAGCCCGAGGGCGCCGAGCATGCCGTACAGGCCCACCATGACGAGGAAATCTGCTGCCGGGGCCCACTCGCGGGCGGCCAGCGCCCAGGCGAGAGGGATCAGTCCTGCAACAGCCGAGATGAGCAGCATGCGGGCGACGTTGTACGCAATGAGTCTGAGATCGTCCCCGGTTGGTCGCAGCAGCATCAGCGGAACAGAGCGATGATCACGGCTGCGAATACGAGCGATGCGACGAAGAGAAGCACGGCAACGGCGAATTCGATGGCGAGCGTCGCCAGCGCGCCGGTGACGTTTTCATACACCCTTCGAACCACCGCCGGTCTCGGACGGGAAGTCACTGGTCTGATCCCGCGCCGAGAGCGTCCCGTAGCTCATCTTCCTCAGGAAGCGTGGTGACGGCCAGGACTCTGTCTCCGGGCCGTAGCTCCGTGCCACCGTGGGGGATGAACACCTCATCCTCACGAAGCAAGGCCACGAGGACGGTCTTGGCCGGCAGGGCTGCTTTGCTCAGAGGTCGGACCGGAGTTCCCTCGGGGATGTCGACCTCGACGAGGCTGAGCTCGCCTCTTGCGAGCAGCGTCACCCGCTCCAGCTTCTCGACTTCGAGCTGCACTTCTCGAGAGATGACTCGCACGATCATGTCGGTCACGGCAACGACGGGGACTCCGAGCGCTGCGAACGTGGGGGCATTCGTCGGGTCGTTCAACCGTGCGATGACATGCTTTGCACCCAAGGTCTTCGCGAGCTGGCAGGCGACGAGGTTGTCCTCGTCTTTGCCTGTGACGGCGACGACCCAGTCGGTGCGCGCTGCATTTGCCTTGTTGAGCACCTCGACTTCGGTGCCGTCACCGATGATCACGAGAACATTGGAGGTATCGCCGAGCCGCTGTCCTTTAGGCTTGCTCCGCTCGACCACGGTGACGGTGTGTCCCTCTTTGCTGAGGGTCTTGCCGAGATAACCGCCGACTTTTCCTCCCCCGACGACGATGGCTCTCATCAGTCGACCTCCTCGAGGTACCTGCTGAGCTTGTGACTGACTCCCTCACGTGCAGCCGCCGTCAGCAGGTCTCCCTTGCGCAACAGGAAATCATCCTGGGGGATCAGTGTGGTTTCCCCGCGGCGCACGGCGGCGACCCTCAGCCGTCCCGACACCTCGAACTCTCCGACGGTCATTCCGTCGGCTCGTTTTCCCAGGTGAATGTCGACGATCTCGACCTCTCCGGTTTCGAAGGTCAGATGGAAGCCGAACTCCTTCTCGATGACCTTCTTGAACATCACGCGAGATACGAGGCGGGACGCCGGCACGTAGTCGATATCGAGTTCCTGATAGGCGGGTTCCCGGAACAGGTCATCGAGGCGGGCAATCGTCGTCGGGACCATGAAGACCTGCTTCGCCAGCTGCACCGACATGAGGTTGGCGTTGTCCGAATTGGTGACGGCGATGAACGCGTCGGCGTATTCGATACCTGCTTCTTTCAGGGTCTGCACGTCGTACGCCAGGCCGTGGTGAACCGAGCCGTTGAATGTGGAGCCGAGCAGTTCGAGGGCGGACTTGTCCACGTCGACGACGGACACATCATGTCCCTTGTCGGCGAACGCGTGGGCAAGGTCCCCTCCAACACGGCCGCTGCCTGCAATCACGATTCTCATGACGGAGCAATGATAGGTTGCTCGGCTCCGGGCACAGCGTTGTGGGTCGATATGACCGGTACACTCGCCCAGAACCTTGGAGGAGACACGATGACCGACGGACCGACCGGACTCGGTAACGCCGCACAGGTCAAGGAGGCGCTGCGACGCCAGAACTATCTCGCCGACGATCGGATCGCTCAGGTGGTGTTCCTCGCGAATCGCCTGGACAAGCCGATTCTGGTCGAAGGCCCCGCCGGCGTCGGCAAGACCGAACTGGCCAAGGCGCTCGCCGCGGCTTCGGGGAGGGCGCTGATCCGCCTGCAGTGTTACGAGGGACTGGACGAGTCGAAGGCACTCTACGAGTGGAACTACAAGAAGCAGCTGTTGCGGATCCAGGCAGGGGAGAACAGGGCCTGGGAGGAGATCGAAGGCGATATCTTCTCTGAAGAGTTCCTCCTCACGCGGCCTCTGCTGGAGGCGATTCGGTCTCCAGAAGCCGTCGTGCTGCTCATCGATGAGATCGATCGTGTGGAGGTCGAGACCGAGGCCCTTCTCCTCGAGGTGCTCTCCGAATTCCAGGTGTCGATTCCGGAGCTCGGGACCATCACAGCTCGCACTCAGCCGATGGTCGTGCTGACCTCCAACAACACTCGAGAACTCTCCGAGGCGCTGAAACGGCGGTGTCTCTTCCTGCACATCGAGTATCCATCTGTCGAGCGCGAGAAAGAGATCCTGCTGGCCCGCGTGCCCGAGCTCCCGGCCTACCTCGCCGATCAGGTGTCCAGACTCGTGCACAGCATCCGGAGCATCCAGCTCCGCAAGCCGCCGTCGATCTCGGAATCCCTCGACTGGGCCCGAACCCTGCTCGCTCTCGAGGTGCGGACCCTCGACGATGAGATCGTGCAGGACACGCTTCATGTGCTGTTGAAGTACCAGACCGACATCGACAAGGTAGCCGACGACTTTCGATCCAACGCCGAGGGCTGATGTTCCTCGACGTGCTCACCGGCTTCATCGAGGAGTTGCGTGCCGCAGGTATCCCCGTCTCGATGGTCGAAGCCATCGATGCGATGGAGGCAATTCGCCAGATCGACCTTGCCGATCGGGATGCACTCAAAACCTCGCTCGGGGCCACGCTGGTGAAGAACATCCGCCACTACGGAGCATTCGAGACTGCATTCGAGATCTACTTTGCTCTTGATCGTCCAGCATCCGACGACATCGAGCCCGAGCAGGAGACTCCGCCGGGCGCCCCATCGGGAGCAGGCGGCGGGAGCCTCATGGAGGCGCTCGCGGCTGCCCTCGGCAGCAGCGACGACTCCCTCCTGCGGGCCCTTGCACAGTACGCGGTTCGTCGTTTTGCAGGGATGGAAAAGGGCAGGCCGGTCGGTGGGACGTACTACCTGTACCGGGCGCTTCGCCCCTTTGATCTCGATGGTGCCGTCGAGCGTCTCGTCGAAGATGCCGAGCAGCGAGGATTGAGTGCCATCGAGGAGCGGTTGTTGCGAGAGGCCATCCAGGCTCGGGTGGGCGAGTTTCGTGAAGAGGTGCAGGCGGAGGTGCGGCGGCGGCTGGTCGCCGATCGGGGAAGGGAAGCCGTTGCGATCACCCTGCGGACGGCACCACTCGAGGACATGGACCTCATGCACGCAACGCGCGAGGAGTTACAGGGCATCGAGAGGGCGCTGCATCCGCTCACCCGCAAACTCGCAGCCCGGTTGGCGGAGCGACGAAGGAGGGGGCGTGTCGGACGTCTCGACTTCCGGCGGACGGTGCGCAGTTCACTGTCCACGGGCGGGGTGCTGCTGGAGCCCAAGTTTCGTGTCCGAAAACCTTCTCGGCCCGACATCATGCTGCTGTCGGACATCAGTGGATCGATGGCCACATTCGCACGCTTCACGCTGCAGTTCGTGTATGCGATGGCGGCGCAGTTCTCACGCCTCCGCTCGTTCGCGTTCATCGACGGTCTCGATGAGGTGACCGGGTTCTTCTCTCCGGGTGTCGACTTCGAGGACGCCATATCGTGTCTGCACGAGGAGGCCGAGGTGTTGTGGTTCGACGGCCACTCCGACTACGGACACTCCCTGGAGATGTTCTGGGAGCGATACGGCAGTGAGATCACACCCAAGGCGACGGTGATCGTCGCAGGAGACGCCCGAACCAACTACCGGGATCCGAGGCCTGATCTGCTCGCCGAGATCGCCTCGTCGGCGCGGTCGGTGTACTGGCTGAATCCGGAGCCGAGAGCGTACTGGAACACCGGCGACTCGGTCATGAGGGTGTACGAGCCCTTCAGTCGGGCATTCGAGGTGAGAACACTTCGACAGCTCGGGAGGTTCGTGGAGCAGGTGACGAGTTAGCTGCCGGCAGCCGGCAAGAGCCGCGACGCTCGCCCCGTGGTTTCACATTGATCCTTGTCGCGATACGAAGTACAAAGTACGAAGTACCGGCCAGGGCGCCTGCAACCAACGAAAGACGTTAAGGGTCATGCGGCTGCTGCCGATGATTCGCGAAGGACTTCAAGAAGGAGTGTCAACGTGAGTCGCCGCGTGCTGGTTGTCGAAGATTCGGCGGTGATCCGTCGTCTCATCGAGGTATGCCTGCGTCCAGCCAATCTCGAGGTTGTGATGCGGGAGGATGGTCCTGGCGCTCTCGAAGCTGCGCTGAGCGAGGATCCGGATCTCATGGTTTTGGACATCGGTCTTCCGGAGATGGACGGCTGGGAAGTCCTCGATCATCTTCGCTCGGATCCGAGAACGCGAGCGCTTCCCGTATTGGTGCTCACGGCGCATGCGGAGGAGGAGTCCCGTCGACGCGCTGACGAAAGTGGTGCCGACGGTTTCATCACCAAGCCATTCCAGCCGGATGAACTGCGCCAGGAGATCCTCCGAATCGTTGCACAGCAGTCCGTCGGTCACGTCGTCTAGGCACTCGGACCGACAGAAGTCTGCTGAGTGATGCCGGTGCGTTGATCGGCGGCTGTGCGCGTCAGGCATCTCCTATTCGGTACTTCGCACTTCGTATCGCGACGAGCATCGATACGTGATCGCAGGGCGAGCGTGACGGCTCTGGCATAACAAAGCGCAGTCCCACACTGCGTCGAGACAGAAAACGCAGCGAGTCACGCGTCTATTGGTCCGCCGGTTTCTCCCCCCAGCGAGCAAAGCAGCCCCGGGCCGACACACCCCAACAAAGCCACACCCCACAAGGGTGGACAAGGAACTAAAGAGCCAAACCCGGGGCTCTCTCCTTCCCCTCCCACACTGCCACAAAGGGGAGTACGGCCAAGCCGGGAGGGGGGCACAGACCCGGCCCGGCACCCCCTCCGTCCTCGGTCAAAAACCCCGAGGACAACCTCCCCCAACGTCGGCCTCCGGCCTCCTGGGGGAGGAAACGGTCGGCCCTGGCGGGCCTCCTGGGGGAGGAAACGGACCCCCTCCGTCCTCGGCCAGAGCGCTGAGGACACCTCCCCCATCGTCGGCCCTGGCGG
>JAACED010000070.1 GCA_011682695.1 Gammaproteobacteria bacterium | reverse complement strand
TCGCCTGAGTCAACACCCGACCCTGATCATGAACAGGTCGCCCCGGACCGGATCACCCGATCGCCTCAAACAGCGTCGCACCCACCCCGAGCCGATCAGCGAACGACCCCAACGCATGCGACCCGACATGACCAACCACCTGGGTTCCACGGCTTCCACGATCACATTGCGTGTGCTGGTAGCGTTCATCTCGCAGATGCCCTCATGTCTCGGAAACTGACGTCTTCACAACCTCAGTGTCCCTTACCAGGAGGGTGTTGTCGCGCACCTCCAACCCCAACCCGATCACACCATGTGAATAATCGGGGCTAGTGGTATCGCCAACGCCGACGTTCAGGCGCGGCGAGGGAGATTGGCTTCACACCGCCGACCGTGTCGCCGTTCTCGATCGCGCCACAGAGCTGTGACCTCTGCCGTGTGAAGGTCTCTGGGGTCCCACCGAGTGCGAGCCCTGACGTAGGGTGCCGTGCAGAGTGCCACGACCAGAAATTGTCACACCCCCATGGCAGACTGATCAATACCGGCCACTTGCGACTCAAGGGGGACGAATGAGCATTTCACAGTTGTGGGCCAAGGCAGACGGCGAGGCGTGGCACCCGCTAACCCACCACATGCTCGACTCAGCGTTCGTCGCCGCCGAGCTTTGGGAGCGGCTTGTCTCAAGACGCATGCGGGAACGCCTTGGCGAGCCGACCGCATCCACGATTCGACTACTCGCCGGCCTGCACGATGTCGGCAAAGCTTCACCCGCCTTCCAAGGAAAGATCCCCGAGTTGGCACCGGCAGATGCGCCACGTTCCACACGGCCCGAGTACTCGCACGGCATCGTCACCGGACACCATCTCAGGACGTCAAAGGCATTCGCCGAGGCATACGGCGTATCGTCGCAGCAGCTCGCTCAGTCTCTCGCGGGTCACCATGGCATCGTCCCCAGCATGGCTCAACTGCGCGCGGCGGGCCGATCCACAGCACGCACCCATGTCGGCGCCGGGCATTGGTCCACATGGCGGGAGGAACTCACGCAATGGCTATCGGACATCCTGGGCAATCCTCACGCCCCAGTGCTCTGGTACGACAAACCCATCGAGGTCCCTGCCGTCGCCTACCTACTCGGTCTCGTGTCCGTCGCCGATTGGATCGCTTCGAACGTTCGATGGTTCCCGTATTCGACCGAGTCGGCCAAGGCGTACGTGGACGTGGCCCGCCAGCGCGCCGGAAACGCGATAACGGCACTTGGGTTCGATAGGTGGAAGCCCCTCGCCCAGGGCCCTGAGGAACGCATGGGCGTAGCCCGACTACACCCAACACAGGAGACCACCGCCACCCTGGTCCGCTCACAGCGCTCACCAGGACTCGTTATTGTCGAGTCGGAGACGGGATCCGGCAAAACTGAGACGGCTCTCGACATCGCTGGAGAACTCGTCGTCAAGGGAATGGCTTCGGGTCTGTATTTCGCGATGCCGACTCGCGCCACCTCGAACGCTCTCTACGATCGGATGCGCGAGTTCTTGGAACGATCGAGTGACCAAGCCGACGTCGGATTACAGCTCATCCACGGGCGCGCCTCGTTGCACGGCGAGTTCGCGGAGAGCATCGGCGCCCGCCCCCTGGTACCGAAGGGCGTCTGGGACCGAGACCGGTCCGGAACTTCCGTGGTTGCTGAATCGTGGTTCTTCTACCGGCGACGTGGCGTGCTTTGCCCCATCGGGGTCGGCGTCGTCGACGAGATCCTGCTCTCCGCCCAACAGGCGCGCTACGGCTACGTCCGGCTTTATGGCCTAGCCGACAAGGTGATCATCGTCGACGAGGTTCATGCCTACGACGACTACATGATGGTCCTACTCGAAGTGGCTCTTGAGTGGTTTGGCCAGAGGGGAACGCCGGTTGTCCTCCTGTCTGCCACACTTCCGCAACGTACCAGGCGAAGGCTGCTCGGGGCGTACGGGTGTGAGATACCCGACGATCTTGCCTCTGCCTACCCGATGGTCTCGGTGGGGTCTCGCGGGGCCATCGCGGAAGCGATCCCGACTGGTCCTACAGCCGAACGAGTCATCACGGTACAGTGGCTCCCCGGTGATGTCGACGGGATCGCCGTTGGCGTATCCGCCGCCGTCGCACTATCCGAATCGGCCGATGTTCTCCTGTTGAGGAACACCGTCGCGCGAGCACAGGCATCGGCGCGCCGCATTCGGGACCTCCGGCCGGATGTCGAAGTCCGGTTGCTGCATTCCAGGATCCCCTTCGCCCGTCGTGACAAGCTCGAACGGGAGCTGCTCGGGCACTTCGGCCCTGGGGGTGAACGCCCGAAGGGATCCGTGACGGTCGCCACCCAGGTTGTCGAACAGAGCCTCGATGTTGACTTCGACGTGCTGATCACCGATTTCGCCCCCACCGATCTTCTCCTCCAGCGCGCCGGCCGGGTCCACCGCCATAGGGATCATCCGGAACCTCGCATCGTGGTCACGGGCTACGAGCTTGCCGGCGACAGCGTGACCTTCGACACTGGCAGTGCCTTCATCTACGGCGAGTATCGATTGGTTCGTACCCGTCGGGCATTGCAGGGTCGCACCGTGATCGCCGTTCCGGCCGACGTCGTCGAGGTGATGGAGGCGACCTACAGCGAGCCTCCGACTGACGACGACTTGGCCTCTCTCAGGCAGGAGGATGAGAAACGGCGGCATGAAGACCAGGCTGAAGCCGACCGACGACGGCTGCCACACCCACCGATCGCGTACCTTGAGCAGATCAACGAGCACTGGGGGAAGGACAACGAGAACGCGGCCCCGAAACACCGCGCTTTGAGCCGCCTCGGCGAGTCGGTCGACGTGATCGTGGTCGACGACGCCAACCGGGATGCTGACCCGGCGACAGTGCAGGGGCAGCGGCTGTTGATGGAGAGTTCGCTAAGTCTTGGCTCACCCAGGGGGCTTGTCGCGTCGCTTCGAGCGACCGATCGGCACGAATGGGAGCACACACGCTTGAAGTTCTTTCGAAGGCTCGAACTCGACAACAAGGGATACGCCGAAATCGAGGGCGCCGGTCGCACCTATCGGGTGCAACTCGACGACTTCCTCGGATTGATCGTGGAGGAAAAGCATTGAAATACAACCTGATCGATGAGGCATGGATACCGGTGACGATCGCCGCGCGCCAGGAGAAGGTGGGTCTAGCCGAAGCCTTCCAGCGGGCCGACGAGATCGTCGCCGTCGGAGGAGATTCGCCGCCGGTGAAGGTGGCGCTCCATCGTCTGCTGTTCTCTGTGTTCATGGCGGCCGTGGGCCGCGACGGCGCCAGATGGGTCGAGCGGTGGCAGGCGCATACGGTACCGGCCAATGAGATCCTCGCCTACTTGGAACGCCACCGGAACCGCTTCGATCTGCTCGACACCAAGGCTCCCTTCTACCAGGCCCCGGGCTTGGCGACTCTCGCCGTCGAGCATCCCGAAAAGGTGAAGGATGTGGGGATCTTGGTTCCGTCAGTGGCGTCGGAAAGGAACAAGAAGACGCTCTTCAATCACACAACACCAGACCGGCCTGTCCAACTGACGCTGGATGCGAGCGCCCGATGGCTGGTCACCTTGCAGGCATACGACCTGCCCGGGTTGAAGACCGGAATCGGGTTGGGAGCGCAAGCTCGGGCATCGGCGAAGGTGTCACCGCTGTGCGGCGCGATCCACGTTACTCCTGTGGGCAGAACCTTCGCCGAAACACTGCTTCTCAACTGTGTGGAGGTGCGCGACTGGGAATCCGGCAATGACCGACCGGCATGGGAGCGTCCCCCCGTCGGGATAGAGCCCAAGGAACGTGCACCGGAGGGCACGTTGGATTGGCTCACCTGGCAGTCTCGACGTGTCCTTCTGATTGGAGACGACGGACGTGTCGACCGAGTGGTCATCACTCCGGGTGATCATCACGCCCCTCGCCAGCGTTGGGAGTGTGAGCCGTATGTGCCGTTCCGTCGCAACGAAGCGAAGACAGGCGACACCTACAACCCAATTCGGCTGAGCACCAGCCGTCAAGCGTGGCGGGACCTGTACTCGATCATTGCCGTTACGGGATCCGAAGCGGGTGCTGCGATCATTCGCCAACTGGTGCGGCGCCTGGATCGTCTCGGCCTTGACCCCGCCGACGAGATCCTCACCGTCGAGGTGGGGGGCACCATAACCGACCAGAAACACCAGAAGGTGCTCGATTGGCGATCCGACCGGTTCGTGCTCCCACTTGCGCTGGCCGCGAACCCGCTTGCGGCGGAGACGCTGCGTGCCGGCCTCGATCTCGCCAAGGCAGTGGCCCGCAGCATTCGCGATGCGGTGCGCATGGCAACGACCACCGAGAAGGCCGGTCACGAAGGGGACGGCTGGGCGAACGAGGTCGAACAGACCTTCTGGGCGCGTCTTGCCGCGGTCTTCCCTGCATTCACATCCACTCTGGGCAGTGGCGACCTCCTCGAAGCGGCCGACTCGTGGCGAGACCATGTGCGTCGGTCGGCGCAGATGTCCATACGCCCTGTGGATCTGGCCGGGGCTGCCCCCGGCAACTGGGAACGTTGGGCGAAGGGCCTTGCCCGGGCTGAATCCCGTAGTCCCTACGATGCATTTGCCGACGAAATGCAAGGAGTGAGACACGCTTTGACCGAGGAGGTACAGGAGTAATGCAATCCGTCGAACCCAGACCATCCGTCCATCCCTTCATCCATTATCTCGGAGGACTAAGTCGAGGTGACCTCGCCGCACTACGGCGCTCGGCCGCCCATCTACCGGGCTTCGACGCCGGTGCGGCGAGGGTTGTCTACCCGCGGATCCCAGAAGTATCGCCCGGTGGAGAGGCGCCGTATTTCGCCATCGCCGCCCTGTTCGCCCTGAAGCCGGGGCGCAAGAATTCGCCCAATGCCCGGAATCTCGGGTGGAGCGCGCGTTTCCTGGCGTTGAATCGCTCATCAGATGCCAAACCGGCGGACTCGGTGGCCCGACGATTCGAACGGGTGCTGGGAGCCTCCGGTGCAGAGCTGCCCAGATTGCTGCGGGACTTCGTTCCCCTGATCGACACCTCAGACGCCCCGATCGATTTCACGCTATTGCTGAAACACCATCGGAGCTGGGACAGCGTGGATCGCTGGGTACAACGAAAGTGGGCGAGGTCTTTCTGGACTCCGACATACGACAAGGACGAAGAGAAGAGCGAAAGGACATCATGATTATCGAGCAACATATCATCCGTTCCGTGGTACCGGCCAACCTCAACCGGGATGACCGCGGCGCCCCCAAACAGGCGACCTTCGGAGGGCACCGTCGGTCGCGAGTGTCGAGCCAAGCATTGAAGCGCGCCGCCCGTCGCGCCTTCACCGAGTACGGCTTGGATTCCGAGAATCTCGGTGTTCGCACGCGCCTGGTGGGCGTCGAGGTGGCCAAGCGCCTGGGCCAACGAAATCCTGAGGAAGCTGCCAACGCAGCGCAGCGAGCCTTGGAAAACCTCGACGTATCGACCGATTCCGGCACAGGAGGCAAGTCGGCCTACCTGCTCTTTCTTGGTGCCGATGCGCTTGACGAATTCGCCGCTGCGATCGACGAGCACTGGGATGAGCTGTCATCGGCCAAGAAGCTAAAGAAGGCGACGGTCAAGTCTTTGACATCGGAATCTCTCTTCGGAGGGTCGCCAAAGGCTGACATCGCCATGTTCGGTCGCATGATCGCCGACTTGCCCGCCCATAACGTTGATGCCGCGGTCCAGGTGGCGCACGCCATCTCAACACACGCCGTCGCCGGGGAGTTCGACTGGTTCACCGCTGTCGACGACCTCCAACCTGAGAATGAACCCGGCGCTGGGATGATGGGCACCGTCGAGTTCAATTCGGCGTGCCTGTACCAGTACTCCAATGTCGACGTGACCCAGCTACTAGCCAATCTCGACAAAGACGTCGACCTGGCGCGCCAGTCGTTGGCAGCGTTCCTGCGGGCGATGGCCCTTGAGTTGCCGACCGGAAAGCAGAATTCGATGGCCGCCCACAACCCTCCGTCGCTTGTGCTCCACACCGCTCGGCGGCGAGGCCAGTGGAACCTGGCTAACGCGTTCGAGAACCCGGTTCGCGCCGGAAGGGGCGGCATCGTCGAGGAATCACAGCGACGGCTGCTCAACTACTACCATCGTCTGAGCGGGCTGTTTCCTGCTCAGGTGCCACAGGCCGCGTGGTTCCTCAGTGACCTCGACGACGCCGAGTTCGGTGACCCAGACCCGGCCCGGCAATCGAACCTGGATGAGCTCGTCGACCTGGCAGTCGAAGAGGCTTTCAATGGCTAGGACTCTCCTACTCAGGCTCGCCGCACCGATGCAGTCGTGGGGGCGTCGAAGTCGGTTCGAGCATCGTGACACCGGTATCGAACCCTCAAAGAGTGGGGTCGTAGGACTCGTCGCGGCGGCGTTGGGTCGCCGCCGCGACGAGTCGATAGATGATCTCACCGCCCTCCGGTTCGGTGTACGCGTCGACCAACCGGGCTCCATCGAGCGGGATTTCCACACAGCCGCCAACGTTGCCAAGTACGGAGGGGGGACCGAGGCGCTCGTCTCGGATCGCTTCTACATCGCCGACGCGGTGTTCCTCGTCGGTCTCACCGGCGACGACGAGCTACTCAACCGGCTTGCTTCGAACCTGGAGTCACCCACGTTCCAGCTCTTTCTGGGGCGGAAGTCATTCGTACCAACGCCACCTTTGGTGCTCGGCGTGGTCGACGGTGAGCTCGAGGACGTGCTCGAGAGCCACCCATGGCTCGCTACGTCGCACCAGACCCTTCGCCGAGCCGGTGACGGCGATGAGCTCCGGTTGGTGGTGGAGGATGCCTCGGCGCCAGAGACTTTCGAGGACGACGCTGTGGTGTCGTTCTCCACCCGGGAGTTCACAGCTCGCCCTGTGCGAGTGGTGTTTGTATCGCCACCCCACGAGCCTCGACCGGCATGGTCGGCAGGGGGTTGAAGATGACGCTTCACCTCAGTCGAATCCCGATAACGGGCGACCGCCTCCGGTACCAGCTCAGTTCCGACGTGTATGCGGCACACCGATTCGTGATGCGTCACTTCCCGGTTGCCAACAAGGATCCGCGATCAGAGTTGGGGATCTTGTGGCGTTTCGAGGAACACAACAGGCCGCACTTCCTCGTGCAGTCGCTCGTGTTGCCGACCACCGAGGTCGAGTCAAAAACCTTTGATCCGATCGTCCTCGTCGAAGACATGACGGTCCGGTTTCTTCTCGTAGCCAACCCCTCTAGAAAGCAGAAGCGCGAAGGGCGACCAAACTCGGCCCGCATCGGCATACACAACGAAGAGACGCAGATCGCGTGGTTGAAGAGCAGGTTGGCGAATTCACTCGAATGGGCCGACCCGGGCGCCGTGCGAGTGTCGGAGCCGCGGCGCCTGCATGGTCGTCGTGGTACGCAGCGAGTCGTGATCGACGCAGTGACTTTCGATGGGGTGGGTCATGTTGTCGACGCGACCCGGCTCGCTGGCGTGATTGCGCGAGGAGTTGGCCCGGGGAAAGCTTTCGGTTGCGGTCTCCTGTCGGTATCCCGTGTTTGAACCGCAACCTAAGGATCGTCCCCAATCGTCGCATGATCTGCCACGGTTATCGCAGTCGATCTCGTTCGTGTACGCGGAGAATGCCTCGATCAACCGCAAAGATCAAACCGTGGAGATTGCCGATTCCGAAGGGCGGTCGGCCTTGCCGGTCGCGTCGATCACATCACTCCTACTTGGTCCTGGGACGTCGGTCAGTCACAGGGCGATGACGACATTGGCCGATCACGGGTGCTCGGTGGTATGGCTCGGGCAGAACGGTGTGCGCATGTATGCCGCGGCGAGACCAGAGAACCGCTCAAGCCGACTAGCGGAACGCCAGGCCATTGCTTGGGCGAATTCCACATCGCGCAAGCGGATGGGTCGCCGTCTCTATCTGACCCGGTTTCCGGGCGAGAAGGTTGCGAAACTGTCGATACCCCAGCTTCGTGGACGCGAGGGTGTCCGCGTACGCGAAGCCTACCGACGTGCCAGTGTCCTCCTTGGTGTGGAGTGGGATGGCCGGCTGTACGACCGGGACGACTGGAGCGCCTCGGACCCAATCAATCAGGCGTTGTCGACGGCAACGGCGTGCCTGTACGGCGTTTGTCACGGCGCCATCGTCACACTGGGGCTCATCCCATCGTTGGGATTCATTCACACTGGGCACTACCTGAGCTTCGTCTATGACATCGCTGACCTATACAAGGTTGAACTCGCCGTGCCCGCCGCGTTCGAAGCGGTGGCGGAAGGTGCTTCGAATCTTGAACGGGCGGTTCGGACTCGGCTCCGTGACTACTTCGGTGCATCTCGGTTCTTGAAGCGTGTGAGCAGAGACCTAGTCCTGTTGTTCTCAGACGACACCGACGACGCCGTGCTCGAGCAACTACAGCGTGGCCGAGACGAGATCCGGCTGTGGGATCCGGACCAAGGCGAGCTGGCGGGTGGCGTGAACTACGGAGATGACGCTTGATAGTAGTAATCGTCCAAGCCGTGCCGCCGCGCCTTCGCGGCCACCTGCGACGGTATCTAACAGAAGTTGCAGCCGGTGTCTACGTAGGCGAGCTGTCCGCTCGGGTTCGGGACCGCCTCTGGTCGCGGGTGATCAACGCCTGTGCCGACGGCCGGGCCATCCTCGTGCGTTCGGCAAACAACGAACAAGGGTACCTATTTGATCTCGTCGGGCACTCCGATAGAGAGATTGTTGACTTGGATGGTTTCCAAATCACGAGGCTCCTTGACAACAGAAACGCTTGAACGAAAGGCTATCCTATGTGCCTTCCCCACGCCCGTGGGGGTGAACCCG
>JAACED010000069.1 GCA_011682695.1 Gammaproteobacteria bacterium | reverse complement strand
CCGTCGTCGGACGCGAGACTCGGGTCGAGTCCGAAGGATGTCGCCGAGGCGGCCGGAGAGGTCATGTTCGGCAACTCGTGACACACCGAGTAGATCGTCTGTGGGAGCCCCTCTATGCTCAACAGGCTCTCCTCCGGCCATCCCAACACCTCGACGTCCCCAGCGAGTGGGCGCAGCCGATCGAGGTAGCCGCTCAGCGTCTTGGCGCTGACGTCACATGCGTGGAACACCACGAAGCGGAGGTTCGGATTGGGCTGATCGCTGATCCGCCACTGCTTGTTGAAGGCCTCCGTCTTGTACTCCAGGGTGTGAGTTTCCCCGTGGGCGCCGGGTGCGTCGAGTTGGATGCCTGCCGAGGCTCCGTGCCAGCCAGCGAGGATCACGCCGTAGGTATCCGGATCCTCGAGAAGCTCATTGAGTTGGGCGTGGGTGCATCCCTCGCACTTCACAACCTCGTAGCCGCGATCGGCGCAGATGCCGAGGATCGGATCGATCCGTCCCAGGAAGCTCCCGATCTTGTCGACCCAGGACCAGCCCTTTGCCTGCCCCTGACGCGCGCTCGACGAGTCGTCACGAGGCCTGACGTAGTACACCCGTGGTCTGGCCATCTCTGGCCTCCCTCGAAGAGCGATGCCTTCCCCCTGGGCAGAGCGCCTGTGTCCCCCGTGGGGATAACTCTACCGACATCCTACATCACCCAATCCTCGCCAGCTGGGCAGGCGGCCGGTCGCGAGTGCGAGGATCGGAGTGTTCTCCCCTCCCCCTCGCTGACTCGCGAGCACCGACCTCACCAGCCGGCCTCCTCGTACTCGTTCTCGTACTTCGGTTCGAGCTGTTGCCGCTCGAACAGCTGGCCGCGGGGGCAGACTACAAAGTCGCAGCCCCGCTGCCGATTACCAGCCTCGCGAGGCATGACCGAAGGTCCTGGACCAACTTCGCAGCAAGACCTCCTCCTCACCTCCGGCATGGCATCATCACCACGACCGAGCATCGAAGGGCCCTCCCAACTCACCGTGCGGAACCAAACTGTGCCATGTGAAGGTGATCGACGGGGTTTTCGTGACTTGCGACAACTCCCAGACATGCCCTCTGAGCAGGAGTTGTGCCACTTATCGACGTTCAACGATTCGCATCGTTTCTCAGCAAGATGCGTCCTATGCGGGTCAGTGACAGCGTCAGGTATGTCGCGAATCGAACTCCAAGTGTGGAGCATCTCTCCAGCGATGCGCTCTCCTGAGCGCCCGTCGATCGCCGGCGCCTCCCAGAAGCGCTCCTCTCCCACCATCTCGCCGTCGAAGGGCCTCAGGGCTCCCTTTCGCTGATCGACTGCGTGTCGGCACATCTTCGGGAATTCACGGAGCGCACTGCTGTAGAGGTGGCTCATGATCCGGTCGCCGGCTTCGTGATCAGTGGCGAAGATCAGGTGGTAGATAGGCCGGCCCTGCTCGTTGTGTACCTCGAATGGTTGGGTCCGGTGGTATCCCAGTTCCTTCTCCAGCCGCCACCGCATGAGGTTGACGTACTCTATGCGAGCTCTGGATGGCTCGAGTACCTCCCGTATCCGTGCCTTATAGATCGCCCGCCAGGCGTCGCTGCCGAACATCGAAAGTATCCGTTCGATGTCCTGGGGACGGACCTCTTCCCCGTCGACACGGAGCAAGCGGACAAACATCGGCTCGGGGAAGAGCGTCCACAGCTCGACCCTGTGCTTTCGGCTGGCTTTGAACGCCGACAACGCTTCAGGCGTGCTCCACCTAATGTCATGGCCGTTCGGGTCGATGAAGGCGAAAGCCGGAGCCCAATTCCGGCCGCTGAGGTCGGCAAGGGCCTGGTGGATGGTTTCGTTGCAGTCACCGGAGTAGACGACTAGATCACGGTTGGGGAAACCGGCCCTGAGTCCTTCCTCGAGTTCTTTGCCATTCTCGATTTCGAAGAACCGCAAGCGGGTGAACGGCGGGTCTCCAGCCGACAGTGCGATCCGAGCCTTCCAGGGTTCCCGTGTGACCCGGTCAACGTTCTCGGCCTGGCCGGCGAAGAGATCGAAGTAGAGACGCTCGGTGACAGACTTGGAAGCCGTAGTGAAAGCGTCGGGCTTGAGCACCGTGTGCAGGTATGCCGACGTTAGCCCTGGCGGCAACGGTGATCGCGATTGGTGCAGCGACGGCGGCTCTCACAACGCGATACCCTCACAGGTGATGAAACGCGGGTATTCGAGCACTGGAGCGTGGCGTGGAAACTGATCGGGAAAGTGCAGAGCGCTACGAGCGGGAGCGCAAAGAGGAACACGAGCGCCACGAGCGGGAGCGCATGGAAGAACGCGAGGAGGCCGATCGTCAGCGCATGGAAGAGCGCGAGGAGGCCGATCGTCAGCGCATGGAAGAGCGCGAGCGGCGCGACCGAAAGCGCAAGGAAGAACGCGAACGGGCCGACCGCGAGCGCAAGGAGGAACGCCTCCACTGAAGGACGCTCGATGGTGGCCGGCCTGCGAAGAGCTTCCGCTGCAGCCTCTTGCGGGGAGATTGCGCCGTCTCGTACGTGAGAATTGCGTCGATCACTCGGCCCTTGGATCCGATGCCAGCCAGCGAGACTATCGTACAAGCACAAGGACCGCCCCCGACGTCGCGTCGCTGGCGGTCTACAGCGTCATCCGGGTCGTAGTTCAACTGCTACCGGAAACGCTCGAGCGCCTCTGCTTGACACTTGGTGAACTGCTCACCGGCACTCACTGATACCCGTGCAGCCAAAGACTTTCCCTCGTCCTCATCAAGCTGGACACCCTGTTCTTCCAAACACTCACGCACGAGCGTCTCAAAGGCGACCTGTTCGGTCGGAGCAAGACGATTCTGCTCCAAGTATGCGTCCACTACCCCCGCGACATGTGCACTGCATTCGTCGAGTGCAGCGCTGGCGCGAGCAGCATCTGCCTCGGTCTCCGCGGCGATGTCGATGCGCCAGCTGAGGCCTGGCACGAAGTCAACCACTTCTGCTTCGTAGCCAGCCTCCCTAACGCACTCCGCTAGTTGAGTCAATGACTCGCGCATTTCGGCATCGCTCACGTGCCCCGCGGGAACGCGATCGTCACCACTTGGAGCATTGCCAGGCTGGACCGTTGTCACGGTCACCGCGCCATCGCCGGCGCTAACCCTTGACCCAACCGCCACAAGCAAACCCAAGGCAATGACAGCGACAACTACGGCGACAGTCAGAGCTCCACGTTTTCGGTGGAATCGCGAATTGCTCAGTCCCATTCCGAGCCACACCTTATTCCTGTTATAGCACTTGGCCCGTCGTTCTTGATACTACTGACTTCACGAGAACTCCTCCAGTGGTTTCTTGACTTGAGAGAGTGGAGCCATGTCAGATTGACAAACCGGTTCGTCGGTCTGGGGGTACGTCTCGTTCTGTCTGAGCCCGACGAGCAGCTTGCGATCGATCCTTTCCATAACACCACGAGCGAGATCCATCGCCGTCTCCTGTGTCTACATGTAGACATCGGGCAACAAGTTGGTAGTGGAGCGAAGTGTTGACATGGGGTTTCGGTGACGACGTGATAGGACACGGGGCACCAGCCGCCTTTGCCGAGCAGGAGGTGCTCCCGTGTCTGTGTTCGAAGTTACTCGTACCGTGTCTGTAGAGGTTGACGGGCTGGTCGGTTTCGGCGAGCTGGAGGAGGCTGCGTTGGCGTTTGCTCGCAGCGCTCCGGGGCAACTCGTTGGTGAGGTCATTGAGGGTCTGACCGAGATGCTGCTCGATGCGGTGGTGGGTCCCCGGCGTCACCCGACGGCCCTGGGCGATCAGCCGGAGGCTCCCTGGTCGTGCACTCGGGAGCACTGTGGGAACCGGCGCGGGTTCCGCCGTCGGGGGTTCCGTTCGTCGGATCGTAGACTGCAGGCCGCCTGCGGCCGTGTGGGATTCCGGACGGCGCAGGTGGAGTGTCTTCACTGTGGGCGCCGTTTCGCCCCGATCTTGAGGCTGTTGGGGGTGCGTCCCTATCAGCGACGCACCGGTCGCAGGTCGTGGCAGGCACGGTGGCGGGACCCCACCGGTGCGCAGCGGTCGAAGAACTTCCCCCGGCGCATCGACGCCGAACGGTTCCTCACCACCGTCGAGGCCCGCGAACTCGCCGGCACCTACATCGACCCGAGAGCAGGACGCATCCGAGGCGACAGCAGATCCCAAGCACGCCGCACATCGGATCACACCCAACAGAACCCGAACGGCAGGGTGCCCGTCGTGCCTCGCGACCGGTGCAGCCAACGCGCCGAGATGACGGAGGCGGCCACGTGCATGCAGCCAAAGGTCCCACCAGCCCCCAACCGCCGCTCCTACGACGCCGAGGCGGCCAAACACTGACTTCAGGTGGCAGGGTCGCCCACGTTCCCGAAGGGAAGGTGGACCGCGTCAGGCGTAAGAGAGGACCGAAGGGGCATGACGTGTCGGTCCTCCGATCGTTCCCATCGGTGCGCGCCACGACCGCTACGTCGACCTCCGTCACGAGGCGGGCCGGACATGTTGATCCGGCCTCGTGTGGTGTGTCCCGGCGTCACGTGCCATACTTACTGGCCAGACCACTTACCATTTGCGGGATACGATGACGACGACGTGGACCACCCCCGTTCGACCGGCTCACCATGCCGAGTACTCGCTGGTCGAGGCGGTGTTGGACGGAACCTTCCCGCCGGGCTTCAAGCTCCCTGCGGAACGCCGCCTGGCCGAGCAACTCGGTGTGACCCGCCCAACCCTGCGCGAAGCCCTGCAGCGACTCGAGCGCGACGGGTGGATCACCGTCCGCCAGGGCAAGCAGACGGTGGTGAACGACTTCTGGAAAGAGGGTGGGCTCAACGTTCTGGGCACCCTCGTTGAACACTCGGACCACCTCAACGCCGACTTCGTAGAGAACCTGTTGGAGATCCGCCTCTACCTGGCCCCGCGATACATCGCTGCTTCCGTCGAACGCATTCCCGACGAGGTGGTCTCGATCGTCGGCCGGTATCGCGACCTTCCCGACCTCCCCGAGGCCTTTGCCACCTTCGATTGGGATCTCCACCGCAGCCTCTCGATCGGATCCGGCAACCCGATCTTCACCCTCATTCTCAACGGCTTCGCGGGCTTCTATGAGCGGTTGGCCGAGATCTACTTCTCTGTCCCCGAGACACGCGAGCGGTCCAGACGTTTCTACTATGACCTCGAAGCCGCCGCTCGACGCGAGGATTCCGATACTGCGCAGCGAGTGAGCCACGATGTCATGGAGGACAGCATCGTGCTGTGGCGAAACACAGGGGCCGCCGCATTGACCATCACTTAACCATGCGACGATGGAACGGCTGGGGAGACGAGGGAACCGAGCGCCCCCTCTCACCGGGCGCGGTCCACCTGCTACGGGACCTCATCGGCGATGGCACCCCACCGAACGATGTGCAGCTCGCGGATGTGGCCGCCAACGTGCCCCCCTCCCGGCTCCCCCACCATCCTCTCGTCACCACCGATCCGGAGGCTCGCATCCGGCATGCCCGCGGCCAGAGCCTCCCCGACTGGATCGCGCTCCGCTCCGGTCGCATCGGCGCGTTCCCCGACGGTGTGGCCCTCCCAGGCAACGACGAAGAGGTCAGAGAGGTACTCGCGTGGGCAGCGCGACTCGGTGCCCATCTCATTCCCTACGGAGGCGGTACGAGCGTCGTGGGCCACATCAACCCTCGGCGCGGTGATCGACCGGTGGTCACCGTCGACATGCGCCGGCTCAACCAGCTGCGGCGTTTCGACACGGTGAGCGGGCTCGCCACCTTTGGTGCCGGCGTCTCCGGACCTGCCTTGGAAGGCAGGCTTCGAGCCCAGGGCTACACGCTTGGGCACTTTCCCCAATCGTTCGAGTATTCGACGCTCGGTGGCTGGGTGGCGACACGATCGAGCGGTCAACAGTCCCTCGGATACGGACGCATCGAAACCCTCTTCGCCGGAGGTCTATTGGAGACACCTGCCGGATCCATCGAACTCCGACCTCACCCCGCTTCTGCTGCCGGCCCCGACCTCCGCCACCTTGTGCTCGGCTCCGAAGGACGTCTCGGAATCCTCACCGAGGCGATCGTCCGGGTGAGACGCCTCCCTGAACAAGAGGAGTTCCGTGGGGTGTTCTTTCCGAACTTTGCAGCCGGGGAGGCGGCCATTCGCGAGATGGTTCAGGCGGATGTACCACTTTCTCTCTTGCGGCTCAGCTCTGCCAAGGAGACCACCCTGACCCTCGCGCTCGCCGGGCACGAGCGGCTTCTCGCCGCTTCGGAGAAAGCCCTCTCGTGGCGGGGGCTCGGCGAGGGCAAGAGTCTCCTGATCATCGGCTACACAGGAACTGCCACCGGCGTACGGCGCGCGCGCCGCTCCGCGGCCCATATCATCCGGCGGCACCACGGAGTCAACCTCGGACGCATCCTCGGCGACCGCTGGCGGGCGAGTCGTTTCGCCAACCCCTACCTTCGGAACACCCTGTGGGACGCAGGCTACGCCGTCGACACCTGGGAGACCGCCACCGATTGGGCTCATGTCTCCGGGCTGATGACGGCCATCGAGGACGCCGCTCTCCGGGCCACCCTCGACGACCGTGGGGAACAGATCCTCACGTTCAGCCACATCTCCCACGTGTATCGAGACGGTGCGAGCATCTACACGACGTGTATGTTCCGCACGGATGTCGACCCCGACCGGACCCTCGACCGCTGGGGCCGGTTGAAGGCAGCCGTCGTCGAGGCGATCCTCACCCACGGTGGCACAATCACCCACCACCACGGGGTGGGCATCGACCACGCACCCTACCTGGTCGCAGAGAAGGGTCCACTCGGCGTGGCGGTGATCGGAGACGCGCTGCGTCGGTTCGACCCCGACGGGATCATGAATCCGGGAAAGTTGGTGCCATGAGCACACCTGCCGCAGCGCGAGGGACTGCTCGCCGGGATGCCACCTGGGAGGCGCTGGAACGGCCATGGGACCTTCTCATCGTCGGCGGAGGCATCACTGGCGCCGCCATCCTGCGTGAAGGCGCTCGCCATGGCCTTCGCTCCCTGCTGCTGGAACAGAGCGACTTCGCCTGGGGGGCATCCAGCCGTTCATCGAAGCTCGTGCACGGTGGCCTTCGGTATCTCAAAGAGAGGAAGATCGGCATCACCCGGGCTGCGGTACGGGAACGCAATCTGCTCCTGCGGGAAGGTCCCGGACTCGTCGACCCACTCGGCTTCCTCCTGGCGACCTTCGGTGGCGAGCACCCGGGCCGGCTGCTGTACCGGCTGGGGCTGTCCTTGTACGACCTCCTCTCCCTCCAATGGCGTCACACGTTTCACGACGCCGATGACTTTCGTCTGCTGGCGCCGTACATCAGAACCGACGGCCTTCGTGGTGGCTTCCACTATCTCGACGCCCGTACCGATGATGCCCGTCTCGTGCTGCGGGTGCTGAAGGAAGCCATCTGGACGGGAGCGACTGCACTCAACTACGCCCAGGTTGTCGATCTCTGGCAGAGCAACGGGACGGTCGTCGGCGTGCGGGTGCGGGACACGGTGACAGGCCGGACCACCCGGGTACCTGCTCGAGCGGTGGTAAACGCGACCGGCGCCTGGGCCGACCGGTTACGGAGCAAGGTAGGCGGCAGCCCCATCATCCGTCCTCTTCGTGGCAGCCACCTGATCCTCCCGGCTTGGAGACTCCCTGTTCCGCAGGCGGTGACCGTCCTCCACCCTCGTGACCACCGGCCCGTGTTCTTCTTTCCCTGGGAGGGGGTCACCCTCGTCGGTACGACGGATCTGGATCAGCGTGCGTCCCTCGACGACGAGCCGACCATCACCCCCGACGAGACGACCTACCTGCTGGAGGGTGTGCGCGCGTCCTTCCCCACCCTGGACATCCGCCGGAGCGACGTGACAGCTGTGTTCTCCGGCGTGCGCCCTGTTGTCGCAAGCGGCAAGACAAAGCCATCCCAGGAGACCAGGGACTCCATCATTCTCGACGAGTGCGGCCTCCTCACCGTCACCGGCGGCAAGCTGACCACGTTCAGACTGATCGCCCAGGACACCGTCGTCGCACTGCGGGATCGTCTCCCGGAGCTAGGACCGGTCGATCGCCATGGCCGAGCGCTCGAACCACCCGATGAGGTCACGTGCAGAGACCTGGATGACAGCCAGAGCCGCCGACTGGCCGCCTGGTACTCCCCTGACGTGGCCGGCTTGATCCGGGCCGCACGCCCAGGAGAGCTTTCCCCCATCCCCGGTACGGCGCAGCTGTGGGCCGAGCTGCGTTGGGCAGCGCGTACCGAAGCGGTCGTGCATCTCGAGGATCTTCTCCTTCGACGCGTCCGCCTGGGTCTCTTGCTTCCTGACGGCGGCGCCGAACTCCTCCCGCGGATCAGAACGATCGTCCAAGCGGAGATGGGATGGAGCGACGCCCGCTGGGAGAGCGAAGCAGCCGAATACCTGGAGTGCCGGCAGCGCGCCTACGCGCTGCCCCGCTCGTCACAATCCGCTGCCCGCGTCTCATGACGTATGCCACCTGCTCATCCGCCGGCTTCCTGGCGGTCCTGTCGGTGGGACTTCGTGCGTCCGATTGAGGTGCTCTGCTCCGGCGGGGATCCATCTTTCTGACTGCGGCCCGGTAATCGGACGAAGTAGCGGCTCTCTGCTGCAGCGTTGTCCGCAGCCGGCTCCACGGGTTCCACAGACCAGGAACTGCCTGGACCCTTCCAGAGATTCCTGCGGAACTCAGCCTGAACCGTCCCGGGTTTCGGGAGCTTTGACGTTCTCCGGGTGTTGCGGAGTCGGGATGGTTGAATCGAGTGTGCTCGATCCTGTGCTGAAGGGCCTGGGTGTCGTACCGGAATCCGTTCGAGTTTCGACGTAGGGTGCTGGACCAGTTGACCGCTGAAATGTCGGTCCCCTCGGTTGTCGCCGATCTGGGAGTGTCGGATCAGAGGATCTGCAACTGTGGCACGAGGGGCGGATCGACACCGTTCAGGCTCGGGGTCTGACGTCGTGTAGGCAGGCCGAGCGACAAGCGGCTCGGGCGGATCATCGGGCACAACGCGGCGGCCATGCTGATGCGCAGAGCCGGTCTAACGGGCCTTGGTGGTGATCGGCACCACAAACGAACGATCCATGTGCAGCTTGCGGTCGACCGCACCTACGTTGCCGACGGGCGGGTACACGTAGCCGCTGGGGCACGCCATGTACGTTCAGTTTGTGTCGGAGGA
>JAACED010000068.1 GCA_011682695.1 Gammaproteobacteria bacterium | reverse complement strand
CTGGCGAGCGTTGGGGGAGGTGTCCTCGGGGTTCTGGCCGAGGACGGAGGGGGTCCTGGCGAGCGTTGGGGGAGGTGTCCCGCCAGGGACGGAGAGGGTCTTGGGAAGTGCCGCTCCGCCGGCCCCGCTCTCTTGCATGGATACTTCGCGGCCTGCTGGCTGCCGGTGACTGGCTGCCGGCTACTGGTGGCTGGTGCCTGGCTGCTGGTAGCAGGTGGAACCCATCGAAACATGACCTCGTGAAAGTCGCGAAAAGCCCTCAACCAAACGCAGATGGTGACCGATACAGGTCATGAGGGTCGAGCGACGGCCCGGAAGGAGAGCAATCATGATGGAGAAGATCCGCAAGGGCCTTCGCAACGATGAAGGCTTCACCCTGGTCGAGTTGATGGTGGTCGTACTGATCATTGCCATTCTCATGGCGATCGCCATTCCGACGTTCCTGGGTGCGCGCCAGAAGGCACAGGATCGGGCCGCACAGAGCGATCTTCGTAACGGGCTCACCGCTGCGAAGGTCTTCTACGTGGACGGAGAGACCTACTTGAGTACGGACATCGCCGGCACGATTACGGCATATGAGGCGCTCGAGCCGAGCATCGACTTCGATACCCTCGCCAATGTCAGCACGACGAAGGTCGCAATTCCCGTAGCTACCACTTCCACTGTTGTCCTGGTCACCGAGAGCTCATCCGGTACATTCTTCTGCATCGCAGACGACGTGTCGGGTGGTGGAACGACCTACAACTCGGCTTCAACGGCCGCGGCCATTGACACGGTTGCGGAGTGCAACGGCTCCAGCTGGTAGTCCAGCTCACGAAACACGAAAGAGAGGGTGGCTGAGGCCACCCTCTCTTCTATTCGTCTCAGGTCTGCTCGCTGGACGCCGATGAGATAGAAGTATGCAGCAAGACAAGCACGCCTCGGGCTTCACCCTGGTCGAGTTGATGGTCGTCCTCGGGATCATCGCGATACTGATGGCCGTGGCGTTTCCCACGATGTTGGGCGCCAAACGCAGGGCTCAGGACACGGCCACACAGGCTACGCTGGTGGACGCCCTGAAAACGGAGGAAGTGTTTGCGACAGACGACGGAATTTACACGTCGAGTGCTGCGAGTCTCTCCGCCTTGGAGCCCAGCCTCGACTGGAGTGGAGCGACCGATGATTCGATCCACATGGTTGTGGCAACACTCGTGAGTACCGACGACTCCATCCTCCTTTACTCCCGCTCAAACTCGGGGACATGGATTGGCCTTCGCCAGGTGCGTTCCGGGGCAACCGCCGGCAGGTACCAGTGCCTTGGTGATGCTCGCGCCGATGTTGACGACATGGCCGATTGCACGGGGCACGATTGGTAGGAATGCTCGTCGCTGCTGCGGTACTGGCCGGCCTTGTGGTCGGATCCTTTCTCAACGTCGTCGCCTACCGAGTCCCACTCGAGGAATCGGTAGTCAGTCCGCCATCCGCCTGCCCGCACTGCGGCCACCGAATCCGTCCATGGGACAACGTCCCGGTCGTTTCCTGGCTTCTCTTGCGGGGCCGCTGTCGGGATTGCGGGGAGAGGATCTCGATTCGCTACCCGATAGTCGAGACGGTCACCGCGGTGACCTTCGGTATCGCCGCCTGGTTCATCGGACAGGAGTGGATCCTGATTCCATACCTGTGGTTTGTGGCGGTGACGATCGTTCTCGGGCTCACCGACCTGGACCACCATCGAATTCCCAATCGCATCCTCTACCCATCGACCGCAATCGGTCTGGTGCTACTGGTTGGGGGAGCGTTCGCGGATGGCGCAGCGGAAAACCTGCCGCGCGCGCTCGCGGGTGGTGCGATCTACTTTGGGCTGCTGTTCATCATCGCGTTGGCGGCCCGGGGTGGGTTCGGCATGGGGGACGTCAAACTGGCCTTCTTTCTCGGGCTGTTCCTGGCATATGCATCGTGGGGCATCTTGGTGGTCGGTATCTTCCTTGCCTTCTTCGTGGGAGGGCTGGGAGCGATCGTCCTCCTCGTGACGCGCCTTCGCGGGAGGAAGGATCCGATTGCGTTCGGCCCTGCTCTGATCGCGGGTGCGTGGATTGCGATCCCGATGGGGCAGTCGCTTCTCTCGTGGTACCTGGGGATGTAGAGAGACGTACCGGGGCATATCCGGCCCGGGTGGTCGTCGAGTATGACGTACCAGGAGCGGCGCGTGAAGCATGCTGGCGATTCCTTGCTTGCCTGCGCGTCGGCGCATTGGTAGGCTCCAAATGACACCGATGTAATTCGGTGTGTGCGACTGTGGGTCAGTCGTAACAGGCCGGGACGCTGCCCGGCCAGGGCGGAGACTAATGGCGATCAACGTCGGTCTGGATATTGGCACAAGCGCGGTCCGGGCTGCAGTGGTGCAGACAGGAAAGGCGGTACCGGTCCTCAAACGTTATGGACAGGTGTCACTGCCGATTGGTGCCGTCGTTGCCGGTGAGATCGTTGAGCCCGCGACGGTACGCGACGCCCTGACCCAGCTCTGGAAGACGGCGAAGCTTCCGCACTCACGCGTGGTCGTGGGGATCGCAAACCAGCGGGTCATCGTTCGCCGGGTCGACGTGCCATACATGTCGGAAGAGGAACTCAAGGAGTCCTTGCCTTTCCGTGCCGCCGAGTACATTCCGATTCCGATCGAAGAGGCGATCCTCGATTTCGTTCCGTTGGAGGAGTTCACGACGCCCGACGGTGAGGCGATGCTCTCTGTCCTCGTGATCGCAGCGCAGCGTGAAATGGCCAATGAGATGCTCGATGTGGTCTCCGGTATCGGGGTGAAGCCGATGGCCATCGACCTGCAGGCGTTCGCCCTCGTCCGGGCGATCATCGGCCCCGACCTGGATCTCGACGAGAGTGCCCGCGCCGTGGTGAACATCGGAGCCGGTGTGACTCAAGTGGCCATCGTCCGAAGTGGGACGGTCCGCTTTCTGCGCATCGTGCCCATCGGCGGCGAGCAGTTCACACGTGTCCTCGCCGAGGCGCTCGCGATCGACTTCCAGGAAGCCGAGCGAAGGAAACGGAAGACGGGGGTCACTCCCGACGGTGATGCCGCTTCGGCGCCGGATGAAGGGAAACGAGCGCTCACGGGAGAGACCGACGCCCTGATCGAAGAAGTTCGCGGCTCCATCGACTACTACCGCGCGGAGTCCGGCGGCAATTCTGTCGACAGAATCCTCATCTCTGGCAATGGCGCACGCCTTCCACACCTGGCCAACCGTATGGGCCGGTCGTTGGACCTGCCCGTCGAGGCGGTTCGGATTGTCGGCGATGACAAGCTCAAGTTCGGCAAACTGGGTATGTCCGAAGCCGAGCTGGCTCAAGTACAGCCCGTCTTGCCCGTTGCGGTCGGGCTGGGCCTCTGGAGCGAAGGCTGATGCGCCCCATCAACCTGCTGCCGCCGGAACTCGCCCGCAAGAAGGAGACGCGGCGCAAGATGGCCAAATTGGTCACCCTCGGGATTTTCTACCTCATGTTGCTCGTCCTCGTCGCCTACTGGCAAAACGGGAAGGCGCAAGGAGTCGATGACAAGCTGATCGCGCAGAAGCAGGCGAATCAGACGACGCAGCAGGAGATCGATGCGCTCGCCGGCTCTGCGGATCTGCGGACCGAGTACGAAGGCAGCGTGGCACGAATACAGTCGGCCCTCGAGAAGGACATCGCCTGGGGAAGACTGTTCAACGATCTCGCCCGTGTCATTCCCGATCGCGTCTGGCTGACATCGTTCGACGGGACCGCCATCGTGAGTGGCGACACACCCGGTGTGGTCGGGCAGGTACAGGTAGGAGCAACGGCCTTCGACTACCCGGACGCATCGACCTGGCTTCGTGTCGTCGACAGCGATGTCTGGCCGGCCATCGCCGGGGGATGGGTTACCTCGGCGCAGGTATCTGCAATCGGGGAGATCCCTGTGGTGAACTTCCAATCCAGCGCCTCGCTGATGCAGGCGAGCGTGTCGGCGAGAGTCGATGAACGGATTCCAGAGGTGTCGAAATGAAGCGAGCCGGAGTCGTGTTTGGTCTCCTGGGGATCGTGCTCGTGACCGCGCTGTGGTACATGTTCTGCATGCGGCCGATCAACGCGCACATCGCGGACACCGAAACGCAACTCCAAACCGAGCGTGACACCGAGGTCGTGCTTCGCACGCGGCTGGCGAGCCTCAAGACGATCCAGGACAACGAGTTGAGCTATATCTCCGCGATCGGCGCCATGGATGCGCAGATCCCTCCGACACCGCAGATGCCGGGTCTCATCGACGACCTCGATGTGCTTGCCGACGAGACCGGAGTCGACTGGCTCGGCAGCACGATCGGGAGCCCCGCACAGGTTGAGAATCAGGACTACTTCGAGATACCGATCTCGATCAGGATTGAAGGACAGTTCTTCGAAGTGCTTGGCTATCTGTATGGGATGGCGGACCTCGAACGGCTGGTCCGGATCGACGGTATCGCGGCGATTCCGAACGACCTGGACGGGTTCACGATGCTGGATGTGACGATCACTGCCAAAGCTTTCACCACGAGTGACCTCATGACTGAAGAGGTCGGAGACACGACGACCACAACGACTCCGGATGGGGGTGGGTGATGGGGAACCGGCGGACCGGATGGGCGGCAGCGATCTCGATCCTGTTGATTGGAGCGGCCATTGCAGGTGCATGGCTGGTCATTGCACCTTCGATCTTCGGGACTTCCTCGCCGACGTTGAACGGTCCGCTCTCCCAGGCAGATCTCGCCTCCCCGGCTGCAGCAGCCGTGGCCGATCCTGCACCCGTGGCCGGTTCCTTTCAGCTGTCGCAGCCGAGAGATCCGTTTCGTCCGCTGATCACCGAATCGTCTCCGGCGGGAACCGAGGGCGGTGCCACGGGCACCTATGAGCCATCGGGAACCCGGGTCCGGCTCGTCGGGATCACGGACGTTGGCGGAGTGCTCAGAGCCACCGTGGAAGTGGACTCGACGAGCTACGACGTTGGAGTGGGTGAGGCGTTTGGGGGGAGTTTCATGGTCGTTTCGCTCGATACCGACAGCGGTGTGTTCCTCTACGGAGACAACGCCTTCGAGCTCTCGGTCGGCCAAGAGATCCTCAAATAAGACTTGCTTCATCGACTCATTGCTTCGAGACTGCATCCTGATGATGCGCTTTCTCACTGCAGGTGAGTCACATGGACAGGGACTCGTCACCATCGTTGATGGCCTCCCCGCCGGCCTTGGATTCCTCAGAGAAGGACTCACGGCCGAGCTCGAGCGCCGCCGACAAGGGTACGGACGAGGCTCCCGGATGCGCATCGAACACGACTCCGTCGAGATCCTCGCCGGAGTTCGCTACGGCGTGACGACCGGGGCACCTGTTGCGGTACTCATCAGGAACGCCGAATGGGAACGGTTCGCGTCGACGCTGTCTCCCGAACCGGGCAACCCGGAGCCTCCACAGACGACACCACGGCCAGGACACGCCGATCTTGCCGGGATGATGAAGTTCGATAGCCATGACGTCAGGGATGTCTTGGAGCGTGCATCGGCTCGTGAGACCGCGGCCAGAACTGTCGCCGGGTACGCGGCCCGCCTGCTCCTCCGCGCGATCGACGTCGAGATCATCAGCCACGTGGTCGCCATCGGTGGCATCGAGGCACCCAAGGATGTCATTGCGGTGCCTGGGGACCGCGACCGGCTCGATGCATCTCCTGTGCGGGTGCTCGACAAGACGGTAGCGGCCTCGATGATGGCGGCGATCGACGCCGCCAAGGCCGATCGTGACACGCTGGGCGGGATCATCGAGGTTCTCGCGTATGACGTTCCCGCCGGCCTCGGCAGCTACACCCAGTGGGATCGACGCCTCGACGGGCTTCTCGCTCGAGCGATCCTGTCGATTCCCGCGATCAAGGGTGTGGAGGTGGGAGACGCATACGAGCAGGCGAGGGTACGGGGGTCCGACGCGCACGACGAGATCATGCCCGGCTACGGACGCTCCACCAATCGCGCAGGCGGAATTGAAGGAGGAACGAGCAACGGCCAGCCGATTCGCGTCCGGGCCGCGATGAAGCCGATTCCCACGCTGATGCAGCCGTTGGCCAGCGTCGATGTGGCCACGGGACAACCTGCCCCAGCGTTGCGGGAACGCTCCGACGTCTGTGCCGTGCCCGCCGCGGCGGTGGTCGCAGAGCAGATGGTGGCGATCGTCCTCGCCCAGGAGACACAGCGAGCGTTCGGAGGAGCAACGGTGGCAGACATGCAAGCCGCGGCGAGCGCATACCGGCGCCGGCTCGCAGCGTTCTGATGCTTTGGCTCATTGGGATGATGGGATCCGGAAAGAGCACGATCGGTGCAGAGGTGGCCAAGCGTCTCAGTGTCGAATTCGTGGACATGGACACCCTGCACGAGCAGCGTTGGGGTTCGATCGCATCTCAATGGGCGTCGGTCGGAGAGGCGAGCTTCCGTGAGCGGGAAGAGCGGTTGATGGCCGAGGTGGCTGCCCGTCGCATCCCTGCGGTCGTCGCGACGGGAGGCGGAGCGGTTACGTCGGCGGCGACAGTGAAGCTGATGCGGATGTCGGGAACGGTCGTATGGCTGAAGGCGGCCACCGACACGCTCGCGACCCGGCTCGTCGAAGCACCTCGGCGGCCGATCCTCGAGAAGCGAGCCTTGCAGGACATTCATCGTGAACGCCATGACCTCTACAAGGAGGCAGCGCATCACATCGTGGAAACAGACGGCCTGTCATCCGAGCAAGTCGTGAAAGAAGTGGTGGCGGCGTGGAGTCGCTGATGGCTGCCGGCAGCCAGGTGCTCATCGGGAGTGATATTCTCGCCTCGCCGCTTCCGCCACGGTCTGACCGCTCCGGGACGGTGATCTTTACCCAGCCCGGAGCCCGGGATGTGGCCGAGCGTGTGGCGCGTCGCCTGGAAGCTCCCGTTCGGGTGTTCCCGGACGGGGAAGAGGCAAAGACCCTTGCCGTGGCGGCCGCCGCGTATCGGTGGCTCGACGATATCGGGCTGGACCGACAGGGAACGGTCGTCGTGGTCGGCGGTGGAAGCGTTTGCGACGTCGGTGGTTTCGTAGCGTCGACGTATCTGCGTGGCGTCGAAGTCGTCTCTGTGCCCACCACGCTCCTCGCGGCGGTTGACGCGTCGATCGGCGGGAAGACGGCGGTGAACCTCGAGGCGAAGAACCAGGTCGGAACATTCTGGGAGCCCAGCAGGATCCTCGTCGACCTGGAGGTTCTGCGTGGGCTTCCTCGCCGCCTGGTTCGTGAAGGGATGGCCGAGATAGCGAAAGCCGGAATGATTGGGGATGAGCTGTTGGTGATCGAACTCGAGGAGAAGGGGTTGCAGGCTCCTCTCGAGAAGATCGTTCCAGCAGCGATTCGTGTCAAGGCGAAGGTCGTGAGCGAGGATCTGCACGAACGAGGCATACGAGTGGTGCTCAACTACGGACACACCGTTGGCCATGCGGTTGAACGGGTCGCGGGCGTCTCGCACGGCGAGTCCGTTGCGATCGGCATGGCGGCTGCCGCTCATATCTCCAAGTCCGTCTTTGGGTTCGACCAGGCCGACCGGCAGCTCGCCTTGCTGAAGGGCCTGGAGTTGCCGACAACCTGCAAGGCAGACCCCGCAAAGGTGGCACGCCTGCTGAGAAGAGACAAGAAGCGAGACGGTTCGAAAGTCCGCATGGTCCTGCTGCGAGCGATCGGCGATCCGGTGATCACTCCGGTCGACGAGGCGGCTTTGTCCTCGGCGTTGTCGGATACACTCAGGTGAGTAACCACATGGAGTCGGCATGATATCTACCAACGACGCGCGTCCGGGGATGGCTTTGGACCTTCCCGAGGGGCTCTTCAGCGTCCTCGAATACCAGCATGTCAAGCCGGGCAAGGGCAAGGCATTCGTACGGATGAAGTTGAAGAACCTGGACAGTGGCGCAGTGATCGACCGCACGTTTCGGGCTGGAGAGAACGTCGAGCAGGCGGTGATCGACCGCAGGGAGCACCAGTTCCTGTACCGTGACGACCTCGGCTATCACTTCATGGACCTCGAAACGTACGCCCAGTTCGCGCTGAACGAAGATCAAGTGGGAGACGCGGCGTCGTTCCTGGTGGATGGACTGACGGCGATCCTGCCTATGTATCGCGATGTGCCCATCGCCGTCGAGTTGCCGGCGTCGGTCGAGATGGAGGTCGTCCAAGCCGAGCCGGGCGTCAAAGGTGACCGTGTGTCGGGAGCCACGAAGCCGGTCACGGTCTCGACGGGGCTCGTGGTGCAGGTTCCGCTTTTTGTCGAAGAGGGTGACCACATCAAGGTGGACAGCCGCACCGGCAGCTACATCACACGCGTGTGAACGTCGAAGCGCGCGAGCTCGCGATACAGGCGCTCTACGAGTATGACCTGCGCGGTGAGGGTCCGTCATCGATGCCCGCGAGGACCGCACGCCTGGTCAATGGCGTTCTCACTCACCAAGCCGAGTTGGACGAGACGCTGGACGCCGTATCGAAGCGCTGGCGAGTGGCACGGATGGCTCCCGTCGATAGGGCCGTTCTTCGGCTTGCACTCTACGAACTCCGCTTCGAACCGGAGACATCGGTCGGCGTCATCATCTCCGAGGCCGTCCGGCTCGCCAAGAAATACTCGACCGATAAGAGCAGCTCCTTCGTGAACGGAATCCTTGGACGTCTCGCGCGAACGGAGCGCTGATGTTCCGCATCCTGGTGGTTGGTCCCCGCTGGTATCCGGTCGTTGCGCCACGATGTGCGATGTGGAGCGAACGAGGAACGGGCGGCTGAGCGGGTTGCCACCACACATTGGCGAAGGACAGGTGTTCGTTGGGCGTCGTGCAGCGGTTTCGGGTGGCCGGATCGCGGGTACTCGACATGGTGAGGGCGGCGAGCTGCTACATTGCATCGACAGTCCTTTAACGCGAGTCCTGTGAGGCCGGGAAGGAGACAGTATGAATACGCGTGTGAGAGCCGCCCGGGAGGCGGCATTTTTCATGCGGAGCTGCAGCTGATGCCGTTGGTGATGGAGGGCGCCGATGTCGCCCGCGTCGTGCAGCGGATTGCGCACGAGATCCTCGAACGGAACAAGGGGGCGGCCTCGCTGGTTCTGGTCGGGATTCACACCCGGGGAGTTCCACTCGCCACACGATTGGCATCGATCATCGAGGGCATCGAGGGCGTTGCGGTTCCCGTGGGCACGCTTGGAATCGGCCTGTACCGCGACGATCTCGCCGCACGCCCAAGGGCGTCGCTGTTCCGTACCGCGATGCCGCTCGACA
>JAACED010000067.1 GCA_011682695.1 Gammaproteobacteria bacterium | reverse complement strand
TCCCGGCATGGGCAGGAACACCCCCCGGTTGATCCTGTGATCCTGGGCGCCGCAGATGCGCCCTTGCTGCTGTTGATCACCGCGTTCTCCTCACGGTCGCTTGCACAAGTAACCATGAGGCCGACGCGGTGATCAACTACTCACGAGCATCTCCCCGCCCATACGCCACGCGCGTGGACGCAACCTGTCGAAACCGGCCGGCCCACTACCTTCCGCCTCGTCACCGGGCATCTACGAGCAGCCGGTCGTGTCCCCACAGTTCAGGCACTTGTAGCAGGTGCCGTTGCGGATCGTGATATGTCCACACGTCGGACACAGGGGAGCGTCTCCCATCATGTCGGCGAGAGCGGATTGCACCGAAGCGGTCGCCACATCGCCTGCGGTCACCGGGCGCGACTGCCTCAGCGTCGCCGCGGCGGGCGTCCCCGGTCCGTGACCGTCTGGCGTGTCGGCGAACTTCGCCGCCTTCTTCTCCACCTCGATGTCCTTTTCCATCGCAGCCTCGGTCAGATCGAGCTGGATCCCCGCCTCGGTGACGAGCCCCTTTGGGGGCTCCGGAAGAGACGATGCCTGCGGCTTCACCTGGACCAAGTCGGTCCGTCCCAGATACTCGAGGCCGATCACCCGGAAGACGTAGTCGACGATCGAGTTGGCCATCTTGATGTTCGGATGTCCTTCGACCATGCCGCGAGGTTCGAACGTGTGGAACGTGAACGTGTCCACGAACTCTTCGAGCGGCACTCCATACTGCAGACCCTTGGACACCGCGATCGCAAAACAGGACAGCACACCTCGAAGGGTCGCTCCCTCCTTCGCCAGGTCGATGAACAGTTCGCCGAGGGTTCCATCCTCGTACTCTCCGGTCCGCAGGAACACCTTGTGCCCACCGATGCGGGCCTCCTGAGTCCACCCTTGCCGTTTCGCAGGGAGGAGGAACCGGGGCCGGCTGTGGCCGTTGCTGTATGCCTGCGTCGGGCTTGCCGCGTTCATGATCTCGCCCCAGGCAACGGCCTTTTCGTGCTCCAGAGCCAGCACGACGGTTTCCTCGTCCTCGTCGGATGCGGCGTCATCGGATGAAGAAGAGAGTGGTTGCGACGCTTTCGAGCCGTCCCGGTAGAGCGCCATCGACTTCAATCCGAGGTCGGCCGACATCATGTAGGCCTCTCCGATGTCGTCGGGGGTGATCTCGTGTGGCATGTTGATCGTCTTGGAGATGGCACCGGTGATGAACGGTTGGGTCGCGGCCATCATCTTGATGTGCCCCACGTAGTGGATGAATCGTTTGCCGTGTTTGCCGTTGCGGTTCGCAGTGTCGAAGACGGCCAAGTCCTCGTCGCGCAGCCCGGGGGCTCCCTCGATCGTCTGCACTCCGCAGATTATGTCGTTGGCCTCGGCGATCTCCTTCTGCGAGAAACCAAGAGCCGCGAGGAGGTCGAAACCCAGTGCCGTGTAGTCCTCGGGTTTCAGACCGATCTCCAGAAGGGAGTCTTCACCGACCACGAACACGTTGAACGCGTGCCGAAGCTCGAAGACGCTCGGGAGCGTTCCCTCGATCCTGTCGATGGCTCCTTCGGAGAGCCCTCTTGCCCGCAACGACTCGCGGTTCACGTGAGGTGCACCTTCGAGTGTCATCGTTCCTGCGACATAGCGAACGATCCGCTGGATCTGAGTCTCGCCGTAGCCGAGGCGCCGCAGCGCGGGTGCGATCGACTGGTTCGCGATCTTGAAGTATCCGCCGCCGGCCAGTTTCTTGAATTTCACGAGTGCGAAATCGGGTTCGACGCCCGTCGTGTCGCAGTCCATCAGCAGACCGATCGTGCCGGTCGGGGCAAGCGTGGAGACCTGCGCATTGCGGAATCCGTGGTCCTCGCCGGCGGCGAGGGCTTCGTCCCACGCGAGGCGGGCCGCTTCGAGGAGCGGAGCCGGTGTCAGGTCCGGGTTGATTCCCATGACGTAGTGACTCACGCCCTCGTACGCGTCCGCAGGAGCGTCGTAGGCGGCACGGCGGTGGTTCCGGATGACACGCAGCATCGACTCTGCGTTCTCCGACCACTTGGAGAACGGTCCGAGTGCACCGGCCATCTCGGCCGATGTCTTGTAGGCGACGCCGGTGAGGATCGCCGTCAAGGCCCCAGCGATCGCGCGTCCGCCGTCGGAGTCGTACGGGAACCCTGAGCGCATGAGGAGCGAACCGAGGTTCGCATAGCCGAGACCGAGGGTCCGGTAGTCGTAGGAACCTTGGGCGATCTTCTTGGAGGGGAAGTGCGCCATGGTGACGGAGATCTCCAGCACGATCGTCCAGAGCCTGATCGTGTGCTCGTATGTCTCGATGTCGAAATGGCCCGTCTCGTCGTCGTAGAACTTCACGAGGTTGAGGCTCGCCAAGTTGCAGGCGGTGTCATCGAGAAACATGTACTCGGAACAGGGGTTGGAGGCCCTGATCTCACCGCCGGCAGGGCTGGTGTGCCACTCGTTGATGGTCGTGTGAAACTGCATTCCCGGGTCGGCGCAGGCCCATGCCGCCTCGGCGATCTGACGCCAGAGGTCTCGCGCCTTCACCGTCTTGCGTACCTTGCCGGTACTGCGCTCGATCAAGTCCCAGTCCCCGTCGGTCTTCACCTCGCGGAGGAACTCGGCGGTCACCCGTACCGAGTTGTTGGAGTTCTGACCAGAGACCGTCTGGTATGCCTCGCCGTTGAAATCCGAGGTGAGACCGCCGTGCTTGATGAGCACTTTTGCCTTCTCTTCCTCGAGCCGCTTCCAGTTGACGAACTCCTCGATGTCGGGATGATCCATGTCGAGGATGACCATCTTCGCCGCCCTGCGAGTCGTTCCACCGGACTTGATCGCCCCGGCGGCACGATCGCCGATCTTGAGGAAGGACATCACACCGGACGACTTGCCGCCACCGGAAAGCGGTTCGCCCTCGGCACGAATCGATGAGAAGTTGGTCCCTGTGCCGGAGCCGAACTTGAAGAGGCGAGCCTCGCGAGTCCACAGGTCCATGATGCCGCCGTCGTTGACGAGGTCGTCCTTGACGCTCTGGATGAAACAGGCGTGAGGCGATGGGCGGCTATACGAGTCGGGGGAGGAGACCAGCTCTTCCGTCTCGGGATCGACGTACCAGAAACCCTGTTCGGGGCCCGTCAAGCCGTATGCCCAGTTGATGCCCGTGTTGAACCACTGCGGGCTGTTCGGGGCGGCCATCTGATTGGCCAGCATGTATTTCAGCTCGTCTTCGAACGCTTGGGCATCCTCCTGGGAGGAGAAGTATCCGTGCTGTTCTCCCCACCAGCGCCAGGCGCCGGTGAGCCGATCGAACACCTGCTTGGCGGAATGCTCGGGACCCAGCACCGGCACACCATCGTCGTCCACGAGCGGGTTGCCGTGTTCGTCTGTCTGCGGTATGCCCGCCTTGCGGAAATACTTCGACACCATGATGTCCGAAGCAACTTGCGACCACGCCGCCGGGACCTCTGCATCCTTCATCTCGAAGACGATCGATCCGTCGGGATTCGTGATACGCGAGTCCCGAAGGGTCCATTCGATGTCTTCGTATGGATCACGCCCGGCCGTGGTGAAGCGGCGGGTGATGCGAAGGCCTTTGGTGGTGGTCATTTCACTCCCTTCGAGGTAGTCCCTGCATGTCAAACCACTACATGTTGTGGTCAGGGGGGGAGTGACCTACGACATATGGTGTTGAGTTCCAACACTTTAATCGCAAGCATGTAATTACGTCAATGGTATCCGGGGGCCATTTTTCGCGTTATTTGCGATTTGTCGGGGGAAGCTGGGGAAGTATCCGGATGTGATGAGACTCTACGTGTTCTCTGCGATTCGCGAAAACTGAACTCCAGGCTGGTTTTCGCGTCTGCACCGCGTCGGCGCTCCCGGAACACGTACCGACCGGTACGACGATCCCGAGGCCTGGTGGTCGCTGCTTTCCGCCTCACAGAACGACGCCGAAGAGACAGCCGGGGGTGCGTAATCGGCGATGCCGGGTCCGGTTCACGTCGTCGGCCGGCGATAACGGCAAAACGGGTTGTTGAAGTCCCTTGCATCGGCGCTCATGCAGACCTATGTCCGGACGGATGCAAGGAGGACGACACCACGGATACGAAGATCATGCTCCCCGAAGCTGAGATTCCGACGCACTGGTACAACGTCGTCGCCCGCCTGCCCGCCATCGGATGACGGTCGATTACCGGACCTTTCAGATTCCGAGCGTCAGGTCCGGCAGGGCCTCGTCCTCGGCTGCGTAGTCGAAACGGTGCGGGAGGAGTTCGTCGGGCATGTTGGCCAGCTCCCACTCGACGGTGCGTCGCATCGCCTCGACGAAGGGCACTGGTTCCGTGTAGCCGAGTTCGGTTCGGATACGACTGGTATCGACCTCGAGTGACTGGGAGAAGTCGAAGTCGTCGCGTAGATGTGCGGGGAGTTGATCCGCCTCCAGTGTGATGATCTCGCCCGTCCATCCGACCTGATCGGCAATGGCCAGGATCCACTCTGGCTCGGTGCGCGCCCTCGGCTCCGCGACGTTGTAGATCCGGCCTCGTGCACGGTCGTCGGTGACGACCAGCGCGATCGCGTCTGCCACGTTCTCGACGAAACACCGTGACCACCGCCATCCGGCCGTGGCTTCGTCGATGAGGATCGCGGGTCGCCCATCGATCATTCTCTTGAGGTAGGGAAAGGGACGATGCTGGTAGTCGCCGGGTCCGTACACGGCCGGCAGTCGCAGGATCGATCCGGGCAGGTCGGGATCTGCGAGGTAGGTGTGCTCCACCGGAATCTTGTCGTAGTCGAACAAGGGGCTGTCTTCGGCCGCCATGTCGCGGTACGGATACCGCTTCGATCGCAGTGGTGCGTCCTCGTCCATCGGCGTCGGCACGGGGGGCAGGCGTTCCTTTCCCCGCAAGATGTCGTAGGCCAGGTAGACGTCCTGGCTGGAGATACCGACGAGCCGGCCTGCAATCCCGGAGAATGTCATCATCGTGTCGACTGCCTGGGCTCGGGTCAGCGGCATCATGTCGAGCACGACCTCTGGGTCGACACGCTCGAAGTCGGCGCGATGCTCCAGGATTTCCGACCGGTCGCCGTGCAGGTGCCGTACGGAGGGCAGACCGTCCGGTTCGGTCTTGCCTCGATGGAACAAGGTGACGTCACAGCCGAGGTCGACGAGGCGTTGCCCGACATGGAGCCCGATGAAACGGGTCCCGCCGATTATGAGCACGTTCGGAGCTGTCATCAGCTCCGACCCTACGTGAATGTTCGGCGTAGCGTCTGGGATCCCGCCGAGCGATGCATGGCTCGCATTTCGACGACCGTGCATCGCTATTCGACACGGATCAACCCGACGATCTCCATCGGATTGGACCGGGGTGATCTGCTGACGACTCACTGCGCCCTCCGACCCGTCGAAGCCGACAACAAGAGCCGTTACGGCCGCCCCGTGGCCTTGCATCGACCTGAGGATGCGATACGAAGCATGAAGTGCCAGGTGTCACGTACCAGGTACCTGCATTACTCAGCAGACTCCTGGGGACGCAAGTGTTCGGTCAGAAAGTCCGCGATGGCTTCGTACGCCCGCAGTTTGTTCTCGCGTTTGACCATGTCATGCCCCTCGTCGTCGAAGACGAGGTACTCGATCTCCTTCCCTTGGGCCCGAAGGTCGGCGACGAGTTGGTCGGACTCGCCGACTACGACTCTCGGATCGTTGCGACCCTGGATGACCAGCATCGGGCACGCCAGATTGCCGAGGTACGTCTTTGGTGAGCGTTCCACCAGGAAGTCGCGATCACGCTCGGGGTGTCCGATCGTCATGGTGAAGTAGGTCTTCCACGTCTCGGGCAGGCTCTCGACGAAGGTGAGCAGGTCGTATGGACCGAACATGTCGATCGCAGCCGACCACAGATCCGGGTGCCGGCCGGCGAGCTCGAGGGTCATATAGCCCCCGTAGGAGCGGCCAAGCACTCCCATGCGCGACGTGTCGACCCGTGCATCGTTCTTCAAGTGCTCGACTGCCGCGATGTGATCGAGGCGATCCCTTCCGCCCCAGTCGTGATCCACCTGCTTCATGTACGACAGTCCGTACCCCCTCGAGCCCCGTACGTTGGGGACGAACACGGCGAAGCCGCGCAAGGCGAGGTACTGGATCAGGGGCAAGGAGAACCATGTGAAGTCCGGGCGTTCCTGACTCTGGGGTCCTCCGTGGATGTAGTAGGCAATCGGCCGCGGGCCCACGAAGCCCAGGGTTTCGGGCGGAAGGTACAGGCGCGCCGATATGTGCAACCCGTCGTGGCTCGTGTAGGAAGCATCCTCGCCGGCGGACAGCAACTCGCTGGAGAGTCCGAGTATGCGCTCATTGGTGTGTTGGACCACGCTGCGTTCGCTGCCTTCGACGGTGAAGAGCTGCACCGGTGATGTCGCCGTCGAGAACGCTACCGAGAAGATGTCCTGGTCCCGGTCGTAGGAGCTGTGCGCGGCGACACCATCGTGAAGCGGTCCCTCACCCCAAAGGACGGTGCTGACATTGAGGCGCAGCGCGGACTCGTCGAAAGTGGCTTCGTACGCCCACGAGCAGCCGTCGATGTTGTAGCCGATCAGGAAGCGGTCTCCGTCGAGATGCTCCAGGGTGGTGAACTCTCCGACACCGCTGTGGATAGTCCCGCTGATCGTGATCGGCATGACCTCTCCTTCTTCCGCGATGGGGACCCAGCCACATCCTCCACCGTCGCTGAACAGCGTCGTCTCGGTGAGGATGCCGCGATCACCGCGGAAGAAGCACGCACCGAAACCTGTCAGGGAGATACGGGCATCGGCCGACCGTTGCTCGATGGGTGTACCGGCCAGCAGCCGGCGCTGCCCGGTGGCCTTCTCCCAGAGATAAAGGACGGTGTCGGCGGAGGAATAGCCATCGACGAGAGCAATGCTCGTGAGGTCGTCGTTGAAGCCCGCGACGTAGTTGCCGTAGATACTCGAGCCGAGGTCGAGGAGTTCGCCGGCGGAGAGATCGGCCACGTAAGAACCGTGTTCGGGGCTCACGCGTGGATCGACGCTGAACACGGCGAGATGACGGCTCCGGTGGCTCTGCACGAGGTTCACCTGCTGACCGGCGAATCGGTCGCCCAGCATCGGCTCCGGGATACCGCCGGCAAGGGGGATGATGTACGGCTGGTAGTTCTCGTTGCCGTCGTCATCGATCATCACGAGGATCTTGTCGAGATCGGGAAAGACGGAGAACAGTTCACCGTTGATGAGCTTTGGGTTCGCCAGAGCGATACGTCCGGGAATCAGCGGCTCGGGCACACTTCCGCCGCGGCGCATTCGATACAGACTCATCCGGCCGGACAGGTCGCTTGCGAAGTAGAGGTGTTGTTCAGCGACTTCGGGGTTGAGGAACAGTCTCGCGGACAAGAGGGATTCGACCGAGGGGTGCATCGAGGGGCCTTCCGTGGATTCCGACTAGAGAGCCTACGGGATCTTGGTTGTTCCGGCAGGGTTTTCGGGCACCGGCCCTTCCCATCATGGCGTGGGGAGTTCCGGCCGACGTTCGCCGGCTTGCTCGGACCGAGTGAAGGGAGATCGGTCGCGACGCGGTAGCCTGGGATCGATGCGCGCGATTGTCATGCCGTCGCCTGGACCCGGACTCGAAATGGTCGACGTCCCCATCCCGATACCGGGGCCGGCAGACGTGCTCATCCAAGTCAAGGCGACATCGATATATCCGGGACTGGGACCCGTGGGCACAGACGCACGTCCTGCCGCCACTCACCGTGGGACACGAGCTCTGTGGCATCGTCGTCGACAGAGGATCAGACGCCGACGGCCCCGAAGTCGGTCAGTTGGTGTCCGTCGAGTCACATGTCATTTGCGAACGGTGCCGCTTTTGTCGTACCGGGAAGGGCCATCTGTGCGAGAACACACAGATCCTCGGTGTGCACCGTGATGGCGCCTACGCCGAGTACATCGCCGTGCCTGCCATCAACGCATGGCCGGACCCTCCCGACATGCCGTACTCGATCGCATCTCTGCAGGAGAACTTCGGTAATGCGGTGCACACGGTCTCGGCGGCGAATATCTCGGGCCGTAAGGTCCTCGTGACGGGCTGTGGTCCGGTCGGGGTCATGGCGATCGCGGCGGCAAAGGCACTTGGAGCTCGGGCCGTCTACGCGACAGACGTCTCGGACTACCGGCTGGACCTCGCACGTACGATGGGTGCCGATTGCACATGGAACCCCATCCGGGATGCCGTCGTCGAACTCGGGCTCGAAGCCACCGACGGCGAGGGCATCGACGTGCTCCTGGAGATGTCTGGTGCGCCGGCTGCGATCCAGGACGGCTTCGCCCTCCTCAAACCCGGCGGCGAAGTAGCGCTGCTGGGCCTGTCCTCTGGCCGGATCCCGTTCGACCTGGATGACAACATCATCTTCAAGGGAGCGACCGTCCACGGCATCGTCGGACGGAAGCTCTGGGACACGTGGTACGAGATGCGGGGTCTTCTTCGTTCAGGTGCCGTGGACCTTTCGCCGCTCGTGACACACCGGTTTGCCCTGGACGACTACGAGAAGGCGTTCGACCTCATGGCGTCAGGGGAGTGCGGAAAGGTGGTCATGTTCCCGGATCCGGAAGACGTGGATGGACCACTGAACTGAGGATATCGAGCTGAGGTGATCATGGACAAGATCGGTTTCTTGAGGGATCAGATACGGGAACTCAAAGACCAGGGTCTCTACAACACGATCCGCCATGTCGACGGACCGCAGGGGGCGTGGCTGACCGTGGACGGGAAGAAGGTTCTCAACTTCTGCTCGAACAACTACCTGGGCCTCGCCGACAGCCCGCGTCTCGTCGAGTCGGCGAAGGCCGCCCTTGATCGGTACGGTGTTGGTCCGGGCGCAGTGCGCACGATCGCGGGGACGATGACGATCCACGATGAACTCGAGGAGAGACTCGCCACGTTCAAGGGGGTGGAAGCGGCGATCTCGCTGCAGGCGGGGTTTGTCGCGAACGCCGGTGCGATCCCGGCGCTGGTCGACAAGGAAGACGTGATCATCACTGACGAGCTGAATCATGCGTCGATCATCGACGGGGTGCGTCTCGCCAAGGCGTCGCGAAAGATCTATGCCCACTGCGACGTCGACGATCTACGTGGCAAGCTCGCTGAGGCTCGCGCGGAGGGCTTCAGACGGATGCTCGTCATCACGGATGGCGTGTTCTCCATGGATGGTGACATCGCGCCGCTCGATCGAATCGTCGAAGCCGCCGACGAATATGAGGCGATGGTGATGGTCGACGACGCGCACGGCGAGGGCGTCCTTGGCCGCGGCGGCCGTGGCATCGTCGACCACTTCGGACTCCACGGCAGGGTGGAGGTCGAGGTAGGCACGATGTCCAAGGCGTTCGGCGCCGTCGGCGGTTACGTTGCCGGCCCTGAAGCGGTCGTCGAATGGCTGCGCCAGCGTTCCCGGCCGTTCCTCTTCTCGTCGGCGGTAACCCCGGCCGATGTTGCCGCGTGTATCGCGTCGGTGGAGATCTTGTCCGAGTCGACCGAGCTGGTGGATCGACTGTGGTCCAACGCCGCCTGGTTCAAGGATGCGATGTCGTCGTCCGGGTTCGACATCGGGCATTCGGAGACGCCGATCACTCCGGTGATGCTCGGTGATGAGAAAGTGGCCCAGGAGTTCTCGCAGCGGTTGTTCGACGACGAGGCGGTGTTTGCCCAGGCGATCGCGTATCCGACGGTGCCGTTGGGCAAGGCGAGGATTCGGGTGATGATCTCCGCGGCGCATTCTCGCGACGACCTCGAATACGGCGCAGCGGCGTTCGCGAAGGTTGGGGAGGCGCTCGGAGTCATCTGACCTCAGCCACTCTCGTCAATGCTGGCCGGACAGAGACCAGCCAGCATTGACGAGACCGTGCGTTCTACTCCAACACGACGATGTTTCGCTTCGCGCACATGTCCTTGAGGATCTGCGGCCAGACCGTGACGCTGACCTCTCCGAGATGCGCCTTGCGCAGCAGGTACATGTAGGTTCTCGACTGACCGATTCCTCCGCCGATTGACAAGGGGATCTCGTCGTTGAGGATCGCCTGGTGATAGGGCAGTTGTAGGAAGTCCATCTGGTCGGTCGCCTCCAGCTGCTGCACCAAGGTCTCCTTCGTCACCCTGATCCCCATCGAGGTCAGTTCATGCCGGCGTCGCGTGACGGGATTCCACACGAGGATGTCCCCGTTGAGCCCATGCATCGGGCGTCCGTCGGCCGACACGGTGGGAGTGATCCAGTCGTCATAGTCGGCGGCCCGCATTTCGTGCGGGTATCCGTCCGCGAGCGTCCAGCCGATACCGTAGATGAAGATGGCCGGGTAGTCCTGCAGGATCGCGGTCTCGCGCTGCTTGCGGGGCAGATCCGGGTACCTGTCGAGGATGTCCTCCGCGTGCAAGAACGTGAGTTCTCGCGGCATTGGGGGGTAGCGGTCATCGCGCAACTGTGGCCACTGTTCGACGAGAAGGTCGTTTGCACCGACGAGGACTTTCCAGATTCTCTTGACCACATCGGTGAGGAAAGGAAGGTTGCGCTGGTCGGCGGTGACGACTCGTTCCCAGTCCCACTGGTCGACGTATGCGCTGTGATCGTGGTCGAGGAAGTAGTCCTTGCGGACGGCCTTCATGTCGGTGAGAAGGCCTTCGCCCACGTCCATGTCGAACTGCCGCAGCGCCACACGTTTCCACTTGGTGGCAGCCTGGACGACCTGGGCGTCGATGGGGTGTTGATCGTGATCATTCGAGATGTGGAACTGGACCGGTGTTCGAGATCCGTCCCGATCGAGCATGTCGTTGACACCGCTCTTGACATCCACGATCAGCGGCACCTGCACCATCATCAGGTCCAGTTCTTTGCTCAGGTTGTCCTCTATGTACTGCTTGGCAGCAAAGAGTGCAGTCATGGTCTCCCTCGGTGTGAGGAGAGGCCGATAGTCGGTGGGCAGGATCTTCTCGACTTCCTCGTACGTGCCGATGCCAGGTCCGGCGAGGTCTGCGGTCTTGTCGCTCATGACACCTCCTGCGTCATGTATCACGCTACGCCCCGTGGCAACCCGGTTGCCACGGCCGAACGACCCTTCTTTGCCCGGGCCTCTTCGACGGAGCCCACATATCAAGGTGGTGTGAGGTCGCGGGCACGGCGAGCGACGAGGCGGCAGAAGGGCGAAGGTTCCCCGTGCGACGCTAGCCTGGCGGCAATGGCACACGTTCGTTTGTTCGCCGGCCTCCGGGAGCTCGCGGGAACTCCAGTCGTGGACATTCCCGGGTCGACGGTCGAGGAGATTCTCGCTCTGGCGACTGACCGTTATGGGAGTGACTTTCGGAGAGGCCTCGCGAATGCGCGTATCTGGGTGAATGGGGACCCTTCCGAAGCCGATCGTGTCGTGGGACCGGAAGACGAAGTGGCGTTGCTGCCTCCCGTATCCGGTGGGGCGACGCCCGCGCCGGAGGTGAGATTCCTTGCGCCGTTTGCTGCCGCCATCGTCTTGCTGGTCGCCAACGCCATCGACAATCCGGTCTGGTTCGTTGCGGCTCTCGTCGGCGTTGGCGCCGCCTGGGCTTGGGATATCAGCGAGAACGGTGTGACGAGTGGAAGCGCCCTGCGGGTTCCGTTGCTGGTGGCCGTGTTCGCCGGAGCGGTCATCCCGTACGCCTGGAATGTCGGTCGCGGGGACGCGGCAGGAATCGGGCTCGCGATTCTCGTTGCGATCTTGACCGTCATGATCCAAGGGGTCATCGTTTCGGCCACGCGCGATTTCACCTCCATCGCCGTGGCGCTCACAGCGTCGGTCGTTGCTGCGGCAGGAACGGGCTCGCTCGTCATCGCCCGGATCGCTACGACCTCTGGCCAGAAGTGGATCTGGATGTTCCTGCTGATGGTGATCGCTGGCAGGGGCGTGGCTGCTTTTCTGATCGGCAGAGTCTCCGCCCCCGCTCTGGATCCTCTGAGCGGGAGCGTGGTCGCAACCATCGTGATGGGCGTCGTCGGAGCCTTGATCTGGGACCTCAACGGTTTTGCAGCATTTCTCGTTGCCATCCTCGTCGCCGTTGTGCTCATTGTCGGAGCAGCGTTCTCGTCACTGCTGGGTACGAGAGAGGTGTACTTCACTCAGGCGGTTCCCGGTGTGCTCTCCGACGTGGGCGCCGGACTGTTGGCCGCGATGATGTTCCTTCCCGTGGCGCGGCTGCTGCTGCCGGTCTGAGCCGTGACTGCCCGTAAACGCAGTTCGGTGCGGACGCGCCGTCAACTGGCCGTTTTCGTCGGGGGAGGGTTCGGTGCCGGGGCTCGGGCTGTCGTTGCTTCGCTTGTTCCGGGTACGCTCTGGGCAACCTTCGGCGTCAACATCGTTGGGGCGTACGCGTTGGGGTACCTTCTCCCGAGACTGCGGCTGGCCGGCCGATCGAGGGTGATCAGCGTGCCGCTCCTCGGCGTCGGCTTCCTCGGAGCCTTCACCACATTCTCGACCTTCGCGGTGCAGTTGTGGCACATGCCCTTCCTCCTGTCGATCACGTACGCCGCCGCGACCGTTGCATCCGGGGTGGCTGCAGGAGCGGTCGGGCTGCGTCGCGGGAGGGGACGATGATCTGGATCGTGATCGTGCTTGCAGGAGGGCTCGGGGCTCTTGCACGATACGAAGTGATCGGCCTGGTCCAGCGGCGTGTGCGTGACCCTCGGCCATGGGGTACGTTCGTCGTGAATGTGAGCGGTGCTGCGCTACTCGGTTTCATCGTGGGATCTGCGCCGGACGCCTGGTGGGTGCTGCCGGTGACCGCCGGTTTTCTGGGTGGGTACACGACATTCTCCACATGGATGATCGAGACGATTTATCTTGCAGAGAGCGGAGGCGCGGCGGGGATTCGTTCAGGGATCCGGAATCTGGTTGGAACGCTCGTGATCGGAGCCGGTGTGGCCGGCATCGGATTGCTGGTGGGAACGATGATGTGAGAGGGAGTGACGACAGATGGAGAGCATCGAAGACGGCAGCTTGTTGAGGATATTCATCGGTGAATCCGATGAATACGAGGGAAGACCGCTCTACGAAGCGATCGTACTCATGCTGCGTCGTGAGGGACTCGCCGGTGCGACCGTGTTCCGAGGAATTGAAGGGTTTGGGGCATCCTCGACCATCCACACCGCCAGGGTCCTGCGACTCTCAGAGGATCTTCCCATCGTGATCGAGTGTGTCGACCGCCGATCAGCCGTGGGGCGGATTCTGCCGATCCTCGACGAAATGGTGACCGAAGGCCTTGTGACCGTGGAGAAGGCAGATGTGCGAATCTACCGGGGAAGGGAGGAGTGACCGCCGGCTCGGGATGATCCGGTCCGATGGAGCCGGCCCCGGTATCGAAGCCTCGGGAAGTCGCCTGCGCCCCTGATGGAGCTTCACGGATCGCGAAACCCCCTGTACCCTCAAGCTGTCATGCAATGGCTGCGGGTTCGACGTGCCCTGCTCATGTTCGCTCTGATCTTCGTTTGGCTGCTGTCCACGGCCGTTCCGGCCCTGTCGGTGACCAAAGCGGAGCGCGACGCTGCGTGCGCCGACTCGAGGGCAGCTCAGCAACGTTTGGATGAGGCCCGTGCCAGGGCCAACGATGCCGAGGACCACTACGACGCCGTCAACCAGGAGCTGGAGGAAGTGGCGTTGCGGGTATTCCAGTTTCGGGAACGGATCGATGACAAGGTCGCCGTTATCGCGGAGATCCGTGACCATGTCATGGACCGAGCCGTCGAGATGTACATGAACGGCGGTTCGCCGGGAACCGAAGCCGTCTTGTTTGCCACATCGGTCGACGCCGCTCTCACCGGGCAGGAGTTCCTCTCGGTCGTGACGGCAGAAGATATCTCGTCGATCGACCAGCTCGACGCGCTCAAGCGTGAGCTGGAACGCATCCGAAGTGACTGGCAAGCAGAGCAAGCGCGACTCGCCGTGCTCGACCAGCAGGCGGCCGTGGCGGCTGAGGAGATGACCTCGATCATGGAGGAACAGGTGGCGGCTTCTGCAGAGCTGAGCGCCAAGTGTCGCGCAATCGACCTGAAGTACCGGCAGGAGCAGGCGCGGGCCGCCGCTCTGGCTGCCGCTCGCAGGAAGGGTGCTGCCGGCGGCGTTCCCGCTTCGATCACTCCTGGATTCATCTGCCCGATGGATCCCGCGGCGGTGCATTTCCGCGATACATGGGGTGCTCCCCGTTCGGGAGGCCGGACCCACAAGGGTACGGACATCTTTGCTCCCATGGGACAACCCGTCGTCGCGGTGGCCGAAGGAACGGTGCGCGTGTACAGCAACAGGCTCGGAGGCAAGTCCGTGTGGGTCTATGCAACGTACGGGGTCCACTTCTACTATGCGCATCTCAGCGGTTGGGCAGCGGGCCTCAAGACTGGTGACCATGTGACGAAGGGTCAGGTAATCGGCTATAACGGCAACAGTGGCAACGCATACGGAGGAGCACCACACGTGCATTTCCAACTTCATCCCGGGGGTGGCTCGCCCGTCAACCCGTATCCGACCTTGAAGAGGGCGTGCGGCTGATGAGTGAGTACCGCCGTCGTATCGACCTGATTCTCGATCCGTCCTATGTGGCGGATGTGCAGTCCATCGACTTGGAGGAGCTGCGCTCCCGGAAGAAGGTTGCAGACGAAGTCGAGACCGAGTTGTCGTACTACCGCAGGTTGCTGCACGGAAGGCTCGACCTCCTCGCTTTCGAGCTTCGTCGTCGCGCCGGGGAAGAGACGCGCTCTCTGATCGAGGCACTTCCGGAGGTTCTCGGCGCCGGAGAGATGACACAAGGCGGCCGCACCAGGTTTCCGACCATCTTCGCGCCGAACCTTCCAGACACACGCCGACGGCACATCGATCACGTGCTCGGTGACGACTTCCTTTCGAGGTTGCCGGCCATCAGCGATGATGAACTGGGCGACATTCGCGAATCCCTGACAGAGGCCGAGGTCGACATCTCGTCGAGTCGCAGAGCAGTTCAGAAGGTCGTGGATGCTCTCCGTATCGAGCTCGTGCGGCGCTATAAAGACGACGCGGCCGATCTGACGATTCTTTAGCACACGTGTTCGCATTTGGGGCACGTTGCGAAAGGTGGGGAATCCGCAGGGCGAGCCTGATGCGTGACGCGAACGCGTCGAGGCTCTAACGGTGCTCGCCGACGTCATCCGCTCGGGCCTGGTGGAGTCGACTCACGCCGGCGCCATCGCAGCCGTAACCCCGGAGGGCACACTCGTGGCTTCTTCTGGCGACGTCGATCGGATCTTCTTTCTGCGTTCGGCGGCAAAGCCGTTTCAGGCAACCGTGTCCCAGGAACTCGGCGCCGACCTCGTTCCCGAGCAGATGGCCGTGGCGTGCGCAAGTCATCGCGGCCATCCTGTTCACGTGGCGATCGTCAAGTCGATGCTCGCCGGGGTTGGACTCGATGAGTCTGCACTGCAATGTCCTCCATCATGGCCCTCGTCCGCCGAGGCTCGTGACCGGGTCGTCGCTGCCGGCTATCAGCATCCGGAGCGCGTATGGCACAACTGTTCGGGTAAACATGCGGCGATGCTGCGCGCCTGTGTTGCCCGTGAGTGGCCGGTCGAGACCTACCTCGACCCCGAGCATCCCCTGCAGCGCAGGACCTTCGAACTGATGACCGAAGTTGTCGGACACGATCCTGGACCGGTAGGGGTTGACGGATGTGGTGCCCCTGTCTTTCGCGGGAGTGTGGGGAGTCTCGCCCGCGCCTACGCGATGCTTGGATCACAGGATCGCTTCACGTATGCATGGGACGCGATGCATCGATACCCGGCTCTCACCTATGACCAGGGCTTGGCGCCGTCACTGATTGCGACCTGGCTCGATGCAGCAGCAAAGGTCGGCGCCGAGGGAAGCCTCGGTGTTTCGATCCGCGGGCAGATGGGTCTCGCCGTGAAATCATGGGACGGTTCATCGCGACCGACAGGTCCTGCAATGGTCGCGCTCCTCGATCACCTGGGTTTTCTCGGCCCGGATATCACTCGGGCGCTTGAGTCCGTGGCGGCAGTGCCGGTGCTGGGAGAAGGCCGTACGGTCGGGAGCGTCGTGGCTCGCGAAAACTGGGCTTGAAATAGTTGTCGACATGCCCTGTGGATAGGCCCCTGTGGATCTGTGGAAAACGCACGAAATGCGGCCCAAGTAACATGCAGTTAAGGCCAGTAGACCACAATAAGATGGCACTTTTGCGCAAATCAAGGTCCTTGACTGGCCCGGGGTGAATTCGTAGTGTCGACAGTGCGAGGCCCAAGGTGCTGAAGCGTGATCGTTACCTGTCAAGGGGAAGTGCGGGGACGGTTCGTGGAGGTTCCTTGGGCCTCAGCGCGTAACCGGCGATCCGGTGAGCGGTGCGCGGTGCCGTTGCCTCAACCGTCTATGCCGAACATCACTTCTCGTAGGTTGACGGGGGAAGCATCGAAGGTCTCCGGGTCGATGCGCAAGGATGCCAATCGCAGACCTTTCATACCGTCAGTCACGTTTGTGAGTACGAGAAGGCGGCCTCCTTCATGCTTGAGGAGTCCCAAACCGAGGCAGCGGCCTCTGCCATCGTGTACTCCGACGAGTACGTCGTGGAGACGTTCGAGATCGAGTCCGGTGGGCAGGGACGGGGCGAAGACCGTCGGGCGGACTTTCCAGCGGTGCAACGGCGGGGCAAATGCCCGGGCGAACTTCTCTGCTCGCAGAGCGGACCGCTCGACCGGCGAAGCCGGCGCGACATCGGGATGGACTCCGACCACTCTGACGTCTGCAGAGAAGAAGCGGCGGGCCATTCCGATGATCGGCTCGATTTCGCTACCGCGTTGCAGCGCCACCAAGACGTCGGGCCGGCACAGCTCTAGTTTGTGAAACTTGAGCGTCTGGCCGGTCACCCCAGAGACCGCGCCGGTCGTGTCGATCACGATGAGATCCGCTTCCTCCCTTGCCTGGTCGACCAGCGTGGCGGTTGCGATGACCTCCTGGAGAACGAGGTGCTTGGGTGAAATCGACCCGACGAAACGGAGCTCGTCTGCTTCTTCGAGTGTTTCGAGGTCACCGAGTTCG
>JAACED010000066.1 GCA_011682695.1 Gammaproteobacteria bacterium | reverse complement strand
CGCGGCCGGCTGGTAGTCGTCGAGCACAAACGGGTCGGTGATCACAACCATCCCTTGTCAGCGTACCCCAGCCCGCCTCCGTACCGGCTCGGCCCGGACGTGCCGGTGTGCTTCACCGGATTCCACCCAACTTCAAGACAGTGAGCCGCCCGCCCACCCCACCGGCCACCTCGACTCGGTCCCATGACATCGCCCCCCACAACGGTGCGTCGTACTCCTACACACGCAACGTCCACGACCAGACGGGCCGCTGCCGTGCGTGTGGAGCCCCGTGTCCCGACGCGTTCGAGCCCGTCCCGGCGACTCGGGACCGCGGCGCCTGCCCGTACTCCTCGCCGACGTCATGCCGGCTCGAGCGCCGGCCGGAGCACTCGCCCGCGTACGATTGGAATGCGACTGCAAGAACAGGTAACGATGACCGAGGCCCTCACCCCCACCACCCTCGGACCGGAGGCCCCCGAGTCCCACAAGGCGCCTGCCGCCACCGGCTTGACGCTCGGCGGCGTCGCGCTTGCGTCGGCGGCGGTGCTGGTGCTCGAGGTGGTGCTGACCCGCCTCTTCGCGGTCAGCCAGTTCTATCACTTTGCATTCCTGACGGTAAGCCTCGCCCTCCTCGGCTTCGGGGCCAGCGGTTCGATCCTCGCCGCGTTCCCGCGCTTGGGCCGAGGTGGTGCCCGGCGCTGGGCGCTCCTGGCCGCCGGTCAAGCGCTCTCCACACTCGGCGCATACCTCGTCGTCAACTCGATCCCGTTCGACTCTTTCAGCATCGCCTGGGACCGCCGCCAGATCCTCTACCTCGCCGCGTACTACCTGGTACTGGCCGTGCCGTTCTTCTTCGGCGGCGCAGTGATCGGGACGCTGCTGGCGGGTTGGGATCAGCCGTCGCCACTCGGCTCCCGGAAGGTCTATGCCGCGAGCCTGGCGGGGGCCGGCCTCGGGGCGGTGGCGGCGCTCGGGAGCCTGGCGCCGCTTGGCGGCGAGGGCGTGATCATGATGGCGGCCGCGCTGGCGATGGCGGCCGCTGTGGCATTCCGATCAGTCGCCGGCGGCCGCGGAGCAGCGGGCGGATACGCCGTGGCACTCGTCGTGCTCATCGGCCTGGCGATTACGTCGCCGGGCTTTCTCGACATGCGCCTGTCGCCGTACAAGGGGCTCACCGCCGCGCTGCGCTACCCCGGCTCGGAGCTGGTAACGACCCGGTGGAGTGCGGCCGCCCGTGTGGATCATGTCCGAAGCGACGGAATCCGCTCGCTGCCCGGACTCAGCTTCACGTACACCGGCCCGCCCCCACCCCAGGACGGCATCACCTTCGACGCCGACGACCTGGCCCCGATCCCTCGGGTGGCAGCCGCCGACGCGGACTTCGCTCCATACCTGCTGACGTCGCTTCCGTTCGCGCTGCGACCCGGTGGAGACGCCCTTGTACTGGACGCTCGCGGCGGACTCGACGTGCTTGTGGCGCTGGCCTCCGGTGCCGCCACCGTGACAGCGGTGGAGCCCAGCCGGGCCGCCCTCGATGCGGCCCGCGCCACGCCCGCCGGCCCGTACGCCGATTCCCGCGTCCGAGTGGTAGTCGACGACCCGCGCGCCTTCGTCGAAGCGACCCAGGAGCGGTTCGACGTCATCGACCTCGCCCTGACCCAGCCCTATCGCCCGGTCGCTTCAGGTGCCTACAGCCTCGGTGAGAACTACCAGCTCACGGTCGAGGCATTCGACGGCTATCTCGACCGGCTCCGTCCCGGCGGGATCCTCGGCGTGATGCGCTGGATGCAGACCCCGCCCAGTGAGGAGTCGCGGCTGATTGCGGTCGCGGCCGCCGCGGTGCGACGCCGTGGTCTCGAGCCGGAGCGCTCGGTGGTCGCGTTGCGGAGCTACGCCACCGCGCTGGTGCTGGTCCGGCCGGACGGCTTCGACCCCGCGGACCTCGCTGTCATACGTGCGTTCGCCGAAGAGCGCCGCTTCGATCCCATCGTCATGCCCGACCTCGACCCGGCCGAGACGAACCGCTTCAACGTGCTCCCCGACGACGAATACGTGCCGCTGGCCGCAGCATTGCTGGGTGCTTCCCCCGAGATCGCGTACGCTGCGACCGAGTTCGACATCGCCCCACCCACCGACGACCACCCATTCTTCGGCCACTTCTTCAAGTGGGTGCAGGCCCCCGACGTCCTCGGCAGCCTCGGGCGTACGTGGCAGCCGTTCGGCGGGGCCGGTTACTTCGTGCTCCTGGCCCTGCTTGCCTTCTCCGTGCTCGGCACGGTGGTCCTCATCGTGGCTCCGTTACTCCTGCGCCGGCTCCCGGGACGCGGCGGAGGGACACGGCACATCCGGTGGTGGACCATCGGCTACTTCGGTCTGCTCGGGATTGGGTTCCTCTTCATCGAGCTTCCCCTCGTGCAGCGCTACATCCTCCTCGTCGGCAGGCCGACCACCGCTCTGGCGGTGGTCCTGTTCGCTCTGCTGCTGGCTTCGGGAGCCGGATCGCTGGCATCGGAGCGGGTGCCGTGGCGGGCCGGCGCCGCCGCGCTGGTCGTCGCCATTGCCGCCTACCCGGCGCTCGTCGGGGTCTTGACCCGGCTACTGCTGCCCGCACCGCTCGTGGTGCGCATGGCGGGCGGCGCGCTGGCGCTGGCGCCTCTCGGGTTTCTGATGGGGACGATGTTTCCCCGGGGTCTTTCCCACCTCGAGCATCATGCTCCCGGCCTGGTCCCGTGGGCGTGGGGCGTCAACGGCACGACGTCGGTGATCAGTGCGGCGGCCTCGGCGCTCCTGGCGTTGAACTACGGGTTCACCATGGTGATCTGGCTGGGGGCGGCCTGCTACGCCGGCTGTGCGCTGCTGGCGGCCACCACGAACCGGTCGCCCCCGGCCCCTGCTCAGCCGCCAGTGAGCGGCACGAACCTGACCGCGCCCAAGTTCTCGGCGACCAGCTCACCCCCCGGGTCGGCGGTGAACCTCCACAACGTCTGGACTGCCCCCACCGGTCCGACGGGGATCACCATCCTGCCGCCCGGAGCGAGCTGCCCGACCAGCGGCTGCGGCACGTGGTCGGGGGCGGCAGTGACGATGATGGCGTCGAACGGGGCCTCCTCCTCCCACCCGAAGTAGCCGTCGGCGGTACGGGTGGCGACATCGGTGTAGCCCAGTTCGGCGAGCAGCGCCCCGGACCGCTCGGCCAGCTCCGGGATGATTTCGATCGTGTAGACGTGCATCCCCATTTGGGCAAGGACCGCCGCCTGGTAGCCCGACCCGGTGCCGATCTCGAGGACCCGGTCCCCGGGCGTCAGGCCGAGCCGCTCAGACATGAGCGCCACGATGTACGGTTGGGAGATGGTCTGGCCGTACCCGATCGGCAGGGGGTGATCCTCGTAGGCCTTGTCCCGGTACTCGTCGGGCACGAACAGGTGCCGGGGCACCGTGCGCATTGCGTTCAGCACCAGCGGGTCGGAAATCATCCGGGCCGCGATCTGCTCGTCGACCATGCGGGCGCGGTCCTCGGCGAACTCGTCGTCGGGAAACATGGGCGTAGGCGCCGAAGTCGACGTGGTCAAGGATGTCGAAGCGGGGGTCGCCACCGTGGTCGGCGCTCCCCCGCCCGAACACGCTGCGACCGACAGCGCCGCGAGCAGCATCCAGACGGCAGCCCTCATGGCCCGAGCATACCCCGGGGTGCTTCGTGTGACGGCCTCTCCACCTAGGAAGTGGTGGTGGCGCTAGAGGTTCCGGCGTGATGGTCGGAGTTGTCCTCACTTCCGCATGCTTGTGCACCGAGAGCCAAGCTGACGATGAGCAGAACCGTTGTTGCATGCAGGCTGCTGCAAGCCTTCACCGCTTTGCACGGAGTTGCTCCACGATTCACCAGGCGGTAAGGACCGATCGAGGCGGGAATCCGAATGGTCACGCTGTAGCACAGCTGTCTGGACGACATCGAGCTTGTGTCTGATGAAGTCACCGTGCTCGTCCCCTCGGACAAGTCACCGAGAACCGTCGCCCCGCAAGGGATCCCGGCCGCAGGCGTTGCTGCGTTTGAAGCAGTGACCGTAGCGGCACGTCACGAACGCTGTCGTGTACGACGATCCGGGAGTGGCCAAGGTTCGTTTCTTGTCGAATCCGACAAACGCACGGTGTGAGCGCCGGCGAACGAAGGTCCCGGAAGGGCATGCGGCACTGTCGACCACGGTGATCACGACAACGACGCACCGACAGTGGAGAGCCTCGTGTACATGAGCCGGGATAGGTGGAATGCCTGACGAGAATACGGGTTCGGGGGCCTCCATGAACGGCCGCGCGACGAATTCCTTTGATGGCCCCCACATCGTGCCCCCAACCAGTGGCGAACGCGTAGTGTTATCGGTATCCGCCCACGAACGCAAGGAGGCTGCCATGGCGTTCGAGAGCATTGTCCACAAGATCCTGACAACCGGTGCCGAACGAGGCAGCGTGCCTGCGTACGCGGTGCGCGACAACGATCGATGGGTGACGACGAGCTGGGCCGAGTATGTGTCCAAGATTCGCGACGCCGCGAAAGGACTCATCGCGCTCGGTGTCGAACCGACCATGTCGGTGTCCATCCTCGGGACCAACCAGCCCGAGTGGGTCATCTTCGATGTCGCCGCCATGGCGATCGGTGCGCTGCCGGCCGGAATCTATGCGACGAACACGCCGACGGAGTGCGCGTATGTCATCAAGCATTCCGAGTCGCCTGTGGTCCTCGTCCAGAATCTGGAACAACTGGACAAGATCCTGGTCAAGCGTCACGAGCTGCCGGGGCTGCGTCACATCGTGCTCATGGGCAACGACGCGATCGGCGGCGATGGCGCCATGACCTGGGACGAGTTCGTCGCAGGTGGCAGCCAGATCTCTGATGAAACCCTCGATGCCAGGCTGGACGGGCTCGGCCCGCGTGATGGTGCGACCCTCCTCTACACGTCGGGCACCACCGGACCACCAAAGGCGGTCGTGCTGCCCCATGAGGCTCTGGCATACATAGCCAGGGTCCTCATCGACATCATCCCGGTGGGTCCCGACGACCGGGTGATCTCCTATCTCCCCCTCTCTCACATCGCCGAGCAAGTCATAACCCTGCTCACACCGGCGGTGAGCGGCCACGTGGTCTACTACGAGACGGACATCAGACGCCTCGCGGAGACCATCAAAGAGGTTCGCCCAACGGCGTTCTTCGCGGTGCCTCGGGTCTGGGAGAAGTTCTACGCCGGCGTGAGTGAAGCAGTGAGCAAGGCCACCGGCGTGAAGAAGGTACTCGCAGACCGGGCGCTTGCCGTCGGCAGACGGCACATGGGCGCCATCAACCGGGGGGAGGCGCCAGGTGCCTGGCTCGGCTTGCAGTACAGGCTATTCGACAAGCTCGTCTACTCGAAGGCGAAGAAAGCGATGGGTCTCGATCAGGCTCGGTTCGCGTTCTCGGCCGCTGCGCCGCTCTCGATCACGATCCCCGAGTTCTTCGCAGGCCTGGGGTTGCAGATCCTCAACCTCTACGGCCTGTCAGAGTGCACGGGTGTGTGCGCGTTCAACCGTCCCGCCAACAACCGTTTCGGCTCGGTGGGCCCTGCCCTCCCTCAGGTCGAGCTGAAGATCGCCGAAGACGGCGAGATCCTGACCCGCGGCCCGAACAACTTCCTCGGGTACATGAAGAATCCGCAGGCGACGTCAGAGGCGTTGAGTGAGGACGGTTTCCTCCACACCGGTGATGTCGGATACATCGACGATGACGGGTTCCTGTTCATCACCGATCGCAAGAAGGACATCATTATCACCTCGGGCGGTGAGAACGTGACGCCGTCGCTCATCGAGATCGAGCTGAAAACAGCCCCGATCATCGGCGACGCCATCGTGATCGGGGACCTGCGTCCCTATCTCACCGTCCTGATCTCACTCGACGCGCAAGCCGTCGAGGAGATGGGCCTCGACGCCGACGCGGTCGACCACGCGGTTCAGGCGGCGATCGATGAGACAAATACGGACCTTGCCCGCGTACGGCAGATCAAGAAGTTCACAATCCTCGATGAACCGTTGTCGATCGAGCGTGGTGAGCTCACGCCCACCCTTAAGGTGAGACGCAAGGTCGTCAGAGATCACTTCGCCGCCGAGATCGACGCGATGTACGAGTAGGCGGCTCACGGGTCCGCCCGTGAAGTTGCGGCTGATCACACGTGTCAGGCCCCGCCGCTGTCAAATGGCAGCGTCTCCTGCGCCGGGCCCGTGTCGTGTCGGCGGCGCCGCCGTGCGAGCAGAGCGAGGGTCATCACGCCGAGCGCCACTAGTCCCGTCAGAGCGAAATGCAGTAGCGACCAACCTCCTCCGCCAATGGCCCCGATGCTGTAGTCATCGACGAGCGAGACATCGGGGGCGAACGATCGGTCGAACAGTCCGTCACCGTCGACGTCAAGCTCCAGCACCGGCGTGAACCCGTCGTTGGGCTCTCGCGCGGAAAGCACCACCACTCCGTGCGAGCCGGCGGTGACCTCGACATCGTCGTAGGCGAGCCACGTGGGCTCCTTGCGGTGCTCGGATCGCACGTGCAAGTCGAAGGTGCCGTCGCTCAACCCATCGATCTCGATGCGGTACTCGTCGGCGCCGAACACCACGATCCGCTGCGGCTCGGAGTAGGGGTCGAACACAACATCCGGGATCTCCACCTCAGGCGGTCCGCCGTCGACTGGACCCACATGGCGGCCTGCGCTGTCGTAGAGGTGGAGCACCACCGGGCTGAACACCTCGATAACGGTCTTGTCATCGTCCAAACGGTGCCAGGCGACACCTTCGGCCGCTGCCGAAGCCGGGCCGACCCAGAAGGCGTTGTCGGCTTCCTTCATCCAGTGGTCGATCGTCTCGACGTTGCCGTTGGCCGTCTCGAGGGGCGTCGCCCAGTCCATGTCACAGGCCACCGCGCTGGCCTTCAGGGTCCCGCCGCACTCGTTCTCGACAAAAGCCCAGAACGCAACCGTCGTCTCGAAGTGCAGCTTGGCCATAAGCAGTGTGTGGATGTAGGCGGCGTAGGCGTCCTCGACGTTCGACCACTGAGTGAGATCGCCGAGCGGATGCAGTCCCGTCGCGGCGTTCCTGGCCCAGTCGGCGCTGCGGATCATTACGTCCTTGTGGTACTTGACGTCGTCGAGGTCGGCGGCCTTCTGGATCCCCCACGCGCCGACAAGACCGACAACGGTCGTCGCCGCGATGCTCGCGACCGTCACTTCGGTGGCGGCGAACGTACTCGCTCCCAGTGCCGACTTCAGCCCCAGCCGAAGCAGCTGTTGTGTCATGGCGCCCGTGATGGCGTCGGTCACGAGGTTCTCGGCCGCCGCGGTCGCCAGCTGATCGAGCTTGGTGGGGTCGGGGAGGGTGCAGCCGGCAACTGCGCAGAGGGCATCGAGGGCCCGATCGACGCCGATCGGTGTGCTCCAACCCAGGCCTGGGATCTCGACGTTGGCCGACTCGCGTTCGGCGATGAATTTGTCCGTGAACTGCTCGACGGCGTCGCGCCGGGTCTCGAGCTGCCAGTCGACGCCGTAGACGCCGCGGCCGAGGAAGCCCCTGCTCACGGCCCACGAAATGAGCACCTTCGCCGCGAGCTGAGCGTCCGTCACAGGAAGGTACTCCTCGTTCGTGTCGTCCCAGACGAACACGCCGATGCCGGCGTGCTGCCCACTGTCCACGAGTTCCCAGGTTCGCTTGGCCGGCCCGGTGTAGGAGAGCGTGCGACCACTGAGTGTTCCGCGGATCTCGGTTCTGGCGTCGACCCAACGCCGGCCCCCCTTCTGTGAGAACAGGTTCTCCCACGGGCTGAGGTCGGTGAGCCCGGTGACGGTGAGGGTGGCGCCGGCGGTGGAGGGCGGTTGCTCGACCGTCTCCCCGGCCAGGCCGGTGGCGAGCTTCACGGTGCCGCCGGCGTCGATGTAGAGGTGCCCGCGCACGATGATCTCGTCAGTGGGGCCGGCGGCCAAGGCCCCGTCGATCGAGTAGGCGCGATCCGCCATCGCCCGCAGCGCGTACACCGTGCCCTCGAAAGCGTGGCTCGCGAAGCCACGCCATTCCAGAGCCTGAGGCGCGCCGTCCTGGACATCGAAGTAGCCCGACGCCTCCTCGCCGTCGGCGTCGGTGCCCACCCACTGGTAGTGCCCGTCGCCGAGCAGCACGCTCGACAGCGACGCGCTGTCGAGCGTGATCGTGGCGAAAGCGCCGTAGACGTCGACGGTGCCGACAGCCCCGTCGATGATCCCGCGCAGGTCCATTCGCCGATACGGCAGGACACCCTGTGCCAGAACGCCCGAGCCGGAGATGGCCGACCACGAGAACGCCCCATCCGACGGCGCCTTCTCAAACGCGCAGCTCGTCGTACCGTCGGTACCAGTGGCGCCGCATCTCGCCTCATCGACCGAGAACACGAGACCAGCCACCGGCCCCTCGACGGAGGCCGCCATGAAGTGCAGGAGCCCGCCCGTGGTCCGGCCGCCGGTCGTGGCCCACGCGGCAATGCCGATTTCGCCGAGGCAATCCGGGTCGTCGGCGTCGATCCGGCCGTCGCGGTCATCGTCGCGTTCGTTGTCGCACACCTCGTCGACAGCGCTGATCGCAAATGCACCGGAGAGGTCCCGATCGCACAGCGAGGCCGACCACAGATGATCGCCACGGGCGTCCACCCCCGTGAGGTCGACCCGCACCGTGCCGTCCGTGTCGATCTGACGCCACACGAGATCCGCCCCGGTGGTGGCACCGATCCAGTACCAGCGGTCGTCCAGCTTGACGGAGAGCAGGTCTATCGCGTGACCGTCGACGCTCGCAGAGAAGTTCACGGTCGCGCCGTCGACTGTGGCCACCACCTGCGCCCGCTGGACGTCGGGGTCCTTGCAGTCGACCAGCCCGTCGCCGTCATCGTCGAATCGGTTGAAGAAGTGGGTCTCCACGTCGCAGGCATCGCCGATTCCGTCGGCGTCGGCATCGAGCTGGTCGGCATTGACGACGCCCGGGCAGTTGTCCGACCCGTCGGGAATGCCATCGCGGTCGACGTCGCCCTGGACCCACACGTACGCAGAGGCAGAGGTCCCCGGCGTCGACGGTCGAGCGGCCGGGCGCGCCAGCACGATGTACGGACCGCGGCTGACGTCGACAGTGAACGACGCGGTGAATGTCAGTGTCCCGTAGGCCGCGATCCCCTCGCCGGCGCTCAGATCGGCATGCTGGGACGTCCGGTCCGCGACTGAACCCGCGAACTCGACGCCTTCTCGGCCTGCCACCGCCTTCACCAACACGAGCCTGACCCGGGTCGGGCCCGTCGACGCAACCGCCCCCCGATTACGTACGGTGACCTCTATCTCGATCGGCGATCCCTCGACGAACACCTCGTCCGCGGGCGTCAGGGCGGCCACCTGCAGGTCGACGGCCTGGCAGGCGTCACCAACACCGTCGCCGTCCTCATCGTCCTGTTCGGGGTTGGCCGCGAGGGGGCAGTTGTCCAAGTCATCGGCCACCCCGTCGCCGTCGTCGTCGGCGTCACAGGCATCACCGACGCCGTCAGCATCGACGTCGTACTGGTGCTCGTTGGCGATGGTGTCACAGTTGTCGCATTCGTCACCGACGCCGTCACCGTCGCCGTCGGCCTGGCCCGGGTTGGCCGCGAGGGGGCAGTTGTCCAGGACATCGGCCACCCCGTCGTTATCGGAGTCGTCATCGCATGCGTCGCCGATACCGTCCCCGTCGCCGTCGGCCTGGCCCGGGTTGACCATGAGCGGGCAGTTGTCCAGGACATCGGCCACCCCGTCGTTATCGGAGTCGTCATCGCATGCGTCGCCGATACCGTCCCCGTCGGTGTCGGCCTGATCGAGGTTGACAACGAGCCGGCAGTTGTCGTCGCCATCGACGAGGCCGTCGTCGTCATCATCGAGGTCCACGTCGTCGGCGATCCCGTCACCGTCGGTATCTGCACCGAGGGTCAGGCACGACTCGCTGCCGGCCCTAGCCACGCCGCGCATACCGCGGTATTCGGGCTGTGTCAGGTTTGTTGACTTCACTCGGTAGCTGACGTGTTCGCCGTCCGCGTTGAGACGTTCTTCCACCCGCCAGGCGTCCACCAGGACACCAACCTCCTCGTCATAACGCACGGTCCAGTCGCCGGGAGACACCTGCCATCCATCCCAGGCGAGCGTGTCCACGTTCACGAGCCGCCACGCCATACGTTCATGGGAGCTGACACCCCGCGAGTCGGACTGTTCGATGACCCACACCTCCCGGCCGGCGACACGAAAATCGACACCGTGGAGTTCGAGCGTGTCCCCCGTCCTCAGGGCGACATCGAGGGGTAGGTATTCGGGGATCGAGCTCAGCGGGTCGCTCAGCTCGTAGGAACCGGTAGAGGTCTTCTCGTATGAGGCAACCCACCGCCGCGTCGCCGTGTTCCAATCGTCGTACCACGTGAGGGCGTCCCAACGGTATGGATTCTCGATCCAGGTGTCCTCGTTGAGGAAGCCGGTCCCGGTGAATGTGAAACCCAGACCGGTCACGTCGTTGACGGGCACCTGGGTCATCGTGCTCGTAAGGCTCCAGCCTTTCCGGTCGCCACAGTCGTACCCTTCGATCGTCCAGGTGGCCGTAGGCAGGAACTGTGCGGCCGGTACCGCCTCGACCAGATAGTAGGTAGCACTGGCGCCGACAGCGCCGGCCGCACAGCGGACCATCCGGTACGACTCCGCCACCGTGAGGGGCCGGCCGACGAGCTGGTCTTTCATCAGGGCATCGAGAATCGTCAGATCGCCGCCGACGACAACGACGCTCACGATCGTCACCTGCTCACCAGCGCGGTCCGATGGGGTGAGGAGTTCGATCATGTAGGCCGGCTCTATCGGCGGAGGGCCTTGCAGGGTCGCAGTGTCCGTCACGGTGAAGGTGGCATCGCCGAAGGTCGGGCAGCCCCCTTCCGAAGCGGCTGCTGTCGCTGCGCCCGACTCTGCTCGCACGATACCCGGAGCCGGTACGACCGTGAACGCACCTATCAGCGCTGCTATCAGAACGAACACGGTCACGGCACACCGTCGGTGCCGGGCGCGGTGGAAGTCTCCACAGCACATCGCACACTAACGATAGCCCAAGCACCTGTTGGGCCGGTTCCCGCGGCCGCCTGCCCTTGCCGGCCGAGCGGAGCTATTCGCTGGGTTCGCAGAGCGTTAGGGACAGGCCCGCTATCACTGCAGAACGGGCCGGTCCGATCCAGCGAATCAAGCCATCTGTCCGCCCTTCACCTGGTCGGTTTCCCGTCAGGGTCTTGGTGTGAGCGATAACCGGATCGCTTAGGCCAAGAACGCCCCTTGGTCTCATGACTTGTCGTTCCACACCCCATCCGCACGATCGAGGAGGTGACTTCCGGACATCCGACGGCCGGCCGGCACCAGCACGTGCCAGAGTGGAGGTAGGCGAGATGACGGCTGGGAGAGTGAGCTGAGATTCTGCGGTTTGTGTTTGGCATCGTCGTGGCGGTGGTGGTCGTCCTCGGGGGACTCTGGCTGTTCCAGGGCCGGTTGATCTACTTCCCCACCCGCGGCGTCCCACCGGTGAGTGAACGGCTCCACGCATGGGAGGAAGTCGCCTTCGAGACAACCGATGGCCTGACGCTACACGGCTGGTTCACACCACCTTTGAAGCACGCTCCTGTGGTGGTCGTCTTCAACGGGAACGCAGGCAACCGGGCCGGCCGGGCGCCTCTCGGCGCGCGTCTGGCGGCCGAAGGGTTTGGAGTGCTGCTATTCGACTACCGCGGCTACGGGGACAATCTCGGCCATCCGACTGCCGCCGGGCTCGCCCTCGACGCCCGGGCGGCAGTGCAGTGGGTCCGACAGCGAACTCCAGGGAACGATCTGGTCTACTTCGGTGAATCGCTGGGCGCGGCCGTCGCCACAGAACTGGCCCTCGCCTTCCCGCCGACGGCGCTGGTCATGCGATCACCCTTCACCTCCCTGGCCGACCTGGCGGCCGTCCACTACCCGCTCCTCCCCGCCCGGATCTTGCTCCGGGATGGGTACCCCTCGCTCGACCGCATCGGCGACGTGGCCACGGCCACCTTGGTGATCGGCGGAGCTGAGGATTCAATCGTGCCGCTCGACCAGAGCCGAGCCATCTTCGAGGCGGCGCCCCACCCCAAAGAGCTGGTGATCGTCTCCGGCGCCGACCACAACGACCTCCTTCTGGTCGCCGGTCCCAAGGTGATCGAGGCGACGGTCCGCTTCATCACCGAGGCCGGTTCGCATCGATGACAG
>JAACED010000065.1 GCA_011682695.1 Gammaproteobacteria bacterium | reverse complement strand
GTCATCAGTCATCGGTCATCAGGGTGTTCCCACCGCGAGCCGCCGAATCAACTGCTCACTGAAAACTGAACGCTGAAAACTGAAAACCAAGATCTCATTCGCCTTCGGTCAGACGACGAGCCTGCTCATCTGCGGTCAACGCATCGATGAACTCGTCCAGGTCGCCTTCGAGCACCTGGGGGAGGCGCTTGACGGTCAGCTTGATGCGGTGATCCGTGACCCGGTTGTCCTTGTAGTTGTACGTGCGGATCTTCTCGGACCGGCCGCCGGTACCGACCTGCGCCCGCCGCTCCCCTGCGATCTCGGACTGTTGCTCCTCGAGCTGCCGCTGATAGAGACGGGCCCGCAAGATGCGGAACGCCTTGTCCTTGTTCTGGAGCTGGGACTTCTCGTCCTGGCAGCTCACGACCAGGCCGGTCGGCAGATGGGTCAGCCGGACCGCGGAGTCTGTCGTGTTCACCGACTGCCCGCCAGGGCCGCTCGATCGGTACACATCGACTCGTACGTCGGCAGGATCGATCTGGATCTCGACCTCTTCGGCTTCGGGCAGCACCGCGACGGTTGCCGTGGAGGTGTGCACCCGCCCCTGCGACTCGGTCTGCGGCACCCGTTGTACCCGGTGAACACCGGCCTCGTACTTGAGTTTCGAATACGCACCTTTGCCTTTCACGGAGAAGATCACTTCCTTGAAGCCACCGGCCTCCGAGGGCGAGGCCTCCAGGACCTCGGTCGTGAACCCTTGCGTCTCGGCGTACGCCTGGTACATGTGCTGGAGGTCGCCCGCCCAGATCGCGGCCTCGTCGCCACCGGCTGCCGACCGCACTTCCACGATCACGTCCTTGTCATCGTTGGGATCGGTCGGGACCAGAGCGAGATGGAGGTCCCGCTCGAGTCGTTCCATGTCGCTTCGCCGTTCGGCCGCGAGGTTTCGAAACTCTTGCGCGGTCGCAGGATCAGATTCCTGTCGCGCCAGGTCCTCGGCTTCTTCCGCGTCGGTGGCGGCTGCCTTGTAGGCGCTGTACTGCTCCACGATGCGACGAAGTTCGGCGTGCCGCCTGGCCAGACCTGTGTAGCGGTTTCGATCGGAAGTCACGCCCGGCTCGGCGAGTTCCTCCTCGACTCGAGCGAATGCTTCTTCGATCTCTTCCAGCCGCTCGACGAGTCGGTGATCCATCTCAGTTCGCCAGGGCACGAAGCGCTGCAGGACAGACGGGCCCTCGCGCCTTCACTTCCTCGACTTCTTCTGGTTCGAGCGCAGCGAGGAGAGCCGCAACCGCCACCTCCACCTGATCGTCGGCGGGATGACCGGTCGTGAGTTTCTGGAGCCACAGCCCTGGAGCAGCGAGAATGCGGCCGAGGCGATCGCCACCATGAAGGCCAGAGAACTTGAGGATCTCATAGGCAAGGCCGGCGATCACCGGAATCAACACGATCCTGGAGGCAATGAGTTGGACCCAGCCCGGCCGGCCAAGGAGCGTGAACACGACCAGAGAGGCGAACACGACGATCATCAGGAAGTTCGTACCGCAACGCGGATGCTCAGGCGGGTATTTCTGGATCTGGTCGACGATGAGCGGTTCTCCCGCCTCGTAGGCGTGGATCGTCTGGTGTTCCGCACCGTGGTATTCGAAGACCCGACGGATCTCCTTCGACCGGCCGATGCCCCAGACGTAGCCGACGAAGAGCAGTCCGCGCACGATTCCATCGATGAGGTTGAACGAAAACGACGACCCACCGATGTACGGGGTGAGGAACTTGGCCACACCGAGCGGGGCAAGAACGAAAATCAGCAGGACGGCAGCAACCGAGAACGCGATCGTCCCCACGAGCTCCAGTTTCGTGAACTCTTCCTCTTCGTCGGTCACGGCCTTCTGTGCGGACCATGAGAGCGCCTTGAATCCGAGCACGAGTGACTCGTACAGCACCATGACTCCGCGCACGAAGGGGATCCGCGCGGCGCGCGAGCGGGACGAGAGCTTCGGAAGATCGTGTTTCACGGTCTCGATCTCACCGGACGGGACTCTCACCGCGACCGCCCACGAACTCGGGGCTCGCATCATGACGCCTTCGATAACTGCCTGACCGCCAACGGTCGCGCCGGGAGTACGGCTCACTTGTTCACCTCCGAGATGGACCTACTGGTCTGACGCTTCCTCGTCGGTGTGCGTGAAACTCTTGCGGCCGTAACGCTTCTGGAAACGCTCGACCCTGCCGCCCGTGTCGACGAGCTTCTGGCGACCGGTGAAGAACGGATGACACTCGTTGCAGAGGTCGACATGCAGCTCCGGCTTCGTGGAACGGGTTCTGAACGTGTTCCCACATGAACACGTCACCGCCGCCTCCACGTACTTGGGATGGATACCTGCCTTCACAACCTCTCCTCTTACGTAGACCTGGCCACCTCGGCCAGGAAATCTGTGTTGGACCTCGTGGTCTTCAAACGGTCAATCAGCAACTCGAGCGCCGCTCCCGGCTCGAGCGCCAACAGCACCCGACGTAGCTTCCACACCTGCAAAAGCTCCGACCGGTCGAACAACAACTCCTCTTTGCGTGTTCCCGACTGCGAAATGTCAACGGCAGGATAGATCCTGCGATCAGCAAGGCCGCGATCGAGCCGAAGCTCCATATTGCCGGTGCCTTTGAACTCCTCGAAGATCACCTCATCCATGCGAGAACCCGTTTCGACGAGTGCGGTGGCCATGATCGTGAGGCTGCCGCCCTCTTCGATGTTGCGGGCGGCTCCGAAGAACCGCTTCGGTGGATACAGAGCCGTCGAGTCCACGCCACCGGAGAGGATCCGCCCACTCGCCGGTGTGGCGAGGTTGTGGGCTCGGGCCAACCGGGTGATCGAGTCGAGGAGGATGACCACGTCGGTCCCCATCTCCACGAGCCGCTTCGCCCGCTCCAACGCGAGGTCGGAGACCTGCGTGTGTTCCTCGGCCGGACGGTCGAATGTCGAATACACGACCTCGCCCTTGACAGAACGCTGCATGTCCGTGACCTCTTCAGGCCGCTCATCGACAAGCACGACCATCACGTAGCACTCGGGGTTGTTGACCTCGATAGAGTGCGCGATCTCCTTCAACACGGTGGTCTTGCCGGCCTTCGACGGGGACACGATCATCCCTCGCTGTCCTTTGCCGATTGGAGCAATCAGGTCGATGATCCTCGCCAGGCTGTGGTTCGGCATGCCTTCCACTTCGAGTCGAAGCCTGATATCCGGGAACAAGGGTGTGAGCTTGGAGAACTTCGGCCGTTGCCGGGCCTCCTCGGCTGTCATCCCGTTCACGCTGAGGATCCGCGTCAATGCGGGGAACTTCTCCTGTGACCGCGGCGGCCGGATCGGTCCGCTCACCTGGTCCCCCTTGCGCAGTCCGAACTTGCGGATCTGGCTGGCGGAGACGTAGACGTCCAACTCGCCGGGAAGGTAGCCCGTCACTCTGAGGAACCCGTATCCCTCGGGAAGAATGTCGAGGATTCCCTCACGTTGCTCGAGTTCCCCCTCGGGGATCTGGGGCTGGCCACCGCCGGAGGAGCGGCGACGACGACGCCTATTGCGCTGCGCGTCGCTCTGGTGCTGCCCGTCGCCCTGATGCTGTTCACGCTGGGAACCACCGTCATCGGGCCGAGGAGACTCGTCGCCGCCAGGAGTCGAGTCCTGGCCATGATCGGTCGTGACATCGGTTGCTTGACCATCGGCTGTGGCCGCGGGCTCACCGTCGCTGACCGGCTCGGGCGTTTCGACAGGCATAGCCGCAGGAAGGTCGATGGGAGCCGGTTCGGTGCTCACCGCGACCCCGTCGGCATTCAGAATCCGATCGATGAGTTTGGCTTTCTGCAGACCATCGGTCTCGATGCCCACCGCGGCCGCGATGGTGCGGAGGTCCTTCACGGATTTCTCCTGGAGTTCCGATCTCGTGGTCATGTCATCCTTTCAGTCGGGAAGCCGTCATCAGAGGCTCAGCGACGTGCTCTCTCGATGTCTCTCGCCTCTCATGGCACAAAGGAACATCATCGGAGGCTTGGGAACCCAACGCGATCAACGATCGATGCGCCGGGGGTGTGCACTTAGTGTACGGTGGATTCCCCGATCTTCCAAGTACAGCAGTGCCCGATGAACTCTTCTACGGCCTCTGAGTTCGCAGGAAGGACCGTGAAGCGTTCGTCACGGTCGGCAAGGTCGGCGATGCTGGACGGAGTATCCGGCATTCTCCCGATCGCCGCTTCGACGACCTCCGGGAACTTTGCCGGGTGGGCGGTGCCCACAACGATCACCGGAATGTCGCGAACCTCGGCTTCCGAAGCCGCAACGGCGACGGCGGTGTGGGGATCGATCTGTCTACCCCATCTGCGGAAGACCGTACCGATGACATCCACGATCTGATCGTCGGTGAACCAGTGCCCTTCGAAGGACGTGTGACCGAGCCCGGGAATTCCCGCGCCGGCCATCGCATCCGCGACGCGATCTCCATCTCGGTCGAGGAGTTCGTAGACCAGGCGCTCGAGATTCGACGGGATCTGAATGTCCATTGCGGGCGCGACCGTTGGAATCACCTCACTTGGGACAACGGATCCGTCCTCGAAAAAGCGCACGACGCCGCGGTTCACGTTCGTCCCGACGATCAATCTGCGAATCGGAACCCCCATCCGTTTTGCGGCCCAGGCGGAGTAGACGTTTCCGAAGTTCCCCGTCGGCACGGCGACGTCGACTTCGTCGGCACCGACGGCATTCACCGCCCACAGGTAGTACGGGATCTGGCCCATCACCCGCGCCCAGTTGATCGAGTTCACCGACGAGACCGGACGATCCATCCTGATGAGCAGCTCTTTGACGATACGCTGGCAATCGTCGAACGTCCCACCGATCGCGACGTTGTGTACGTTCGCAGCGGTAACCGTCGTCATCTGACGCCGCTGCACATCGGAAACTCTCCCATGGGGATAGAGAATGACGACGTCGAGCGTGGGTCGGCCTGCCACGGCCGCGATCGCAGCCGAACCCGTATCACCAGATGTCGCCCCGAGCACCACATAGTGCTCACCTCGCGTTTCGAGCGCTCGATCGAGTAGCCGTCCGAGCCACTGGAGCGCGTAGTCCTTGAAGGCAAAGGTAGGTCCCCAGAACAGCTCGAGCAGGTATCTCTCGTCACCAAGTTCGGTAATTGGCACAAGGCGATCGAACCCCCCGTACGCGGCGCCGGCAAGCGCCGACAGCTTGTCCGGGTCCCCTGCACCGAACATCCCGCCAACCGCAGCCACAAGGTCCGGATAGGAGAGCCTGCCGAGGTCGCGAAGGTCTCCAGAGTCGAGCTCCGGCCATGTCTCCGGGACGAACAGGCCACCATCACCTGCAAGCCCGCTGAACAGCACATCTTCGAAGGATGCCCCGGCGACCCCACCGCGGGTCGACACATACCTCATGGTTCGTCGCTCTGCACCCGTATCGATGCGGCCACCTCCCGGACCTCGTCAAGGTCCTCCAGCGACGTCACTGCGGCGCGCAAGTCTGCCTCGCGGGCATCGTGAGTGATCAGCAGCAAGGTCGCCTCGTCACCACGCCCCTCCTGCCAGACCGACTTGATACTGACTTCCGCTCTTCCGAACGCTCCCGCGATGTTGGCAAGTACGCCGGGAGCATCGAGAACGTGGAGGCGGATGTACCACTTGGTCGTCGCTTCCTCGAAAGGACAGATACGTCCAGGACCGAAACGGACACGAGGAGTGGCTCGGGGCCCTGCCAGAAGCTCGCGAGCGGCATCGATGATATCGCCGAGCACGGCCGTCGCCGTTGGACCGCCTCCCGCACCGGGACCGGAGAACAGCAACTTGCCCACCTTCGGACCTTCCACGAACACGGCGTTGGCTACGCCCCTGACCGACGCAAGCGGGTGAGTTCTGGGAACGAGGGTCGGATGGACCCGAACCGTGATGCCGTCCTCGTCCTTGTCTGCGATGGCGAGGAGTTTCAGGACATAGCCGAGATTGGCCGCGTAGCCGATGTCCGCTGCCTGAACGTTCTCGATTCCCTCCCGGTACACCTGATCGGTGCTCACAACGGTCCCGAAAGCAAGGCTGGCAAGAATCGCAGCCTTCGCCACCGCATCGGCTCCGGAGATGTCTGCGACCGGGTCGGCCTCGGCGAAGCCTCGAGCTTGTGCCTCTTTCAGTGCCTCTCCGAACCGGACACCATCTTCGGTCATGCGCGTCAGCAGGTAGTTCGTCGTTCCGTTGACGATTCCCATCACGCGCGTCAACGATTCACCGGCAAGCGTCTCGGTGAGTGGCCGGATGATCGGGATGCCTCCACCAACCGATGCCTCAAAGAGCATCGACACGCCGGAGCGCGCCGCCTCCCTCAACAGTTCCGCTCCCCTCGCCGCGACCAGTTCCTTATTGGCCGTGACGACGGGTTTGCCGGCCCGGAGCGCGGCGAGAACGAGTTCGCCGGCCGGCTCCAGACCACCCATCACTTCGACGACGAGTTGCACCTCTGGATCGTCGATCACCGCCCGGGGGTTCGTCGTAATGAGATCGTCGGGGATCGGGAAGGCTCGGGTCTTCGCCGGTGACCGGATCGCCACTCTGCGAACCTGTAGCTCGAGGCCCGTGCGAGCGGCCAGCGCCTCGCGATCCTCGATGAGGCGCTGCAGTAGCGCGCCTCCCACGGTCCCACCTCCAAGGATGCCGATCCCTACGGCCATTGCAGCTCCATGATCGGCGATGGTAGCCACAGAGGCTCTGGTCCATCGAGGCAAATCACACGACACTCCGGTACGCTCGCTCCACGATGCCCGGTCCGCTCCCAGATTTGCTGCTTCCCGACCACGCCGCCGTGACGAACGGGCGTCTTCAGATCGCCGGGTGCGACACACTCGACTTGGCGCGAGAGTTCGGAACACCACTTTTCGTCTACGACGAGGACCACATCAGGGCGCGTTGTCGTGAAGCCGTCGCTGCGTTCGGCGATGGTGTCACGTACGCGACGAAGGCGTTCCTGTGCATGGCGATGGCCCGACTGGCCCATGAAGAAGGAATGTGGCTCGATGTCGCGACCGGAGGGGAACTGGCCGTCGTCCTCGCTGCAGGCGTGCCAGCGACGCGCGTGGTCATGCACGGCAACAACAAGTCCACTGAGGAGCTCGAAACGGCCATGAGCGTGGGCGTTGGACGTCTCGTCGTCGACAACTTCGACGAGATGAACCGTATCGATGCGCTCCACCATCGAGGGCACCCCGTTCCCGAGGTGCTGATTCGGGTCACACCGGGCGTGGAGGCACATACGCACGAGTTTGTGCAGACCGGCCGGGACGACACAAAATTCGGATTCACTGCTTCGACGGGCGCGGCCGACTCTGCGATTCGGCGAGCCGCTGCATCCGAGAGCATGCATCTCGTCGGCCTCCACGCGCACGTCGGTAGCCAGGTGTTCTCCCTCGACGCATTCGCACAGGCCGCACATGTCGTCGCGCGGCTCGCCGCACCATACCGACTCCCGGAACTCTCCCTGGGTGGTGGGCTCGGGATACCGTACGTCGACGGCGAGAACGCACCGACGATCACCGAATGGGCACAGACGCTCAAGGCCGTACTGCACTCCGAAGGCGTCCGCGCACATCTGTCGGTCGAGCCGGGACGATCGATCGTGGCCACGGCCGCGATCACTCTCTACACGGTTGGAACGGTGAAAGAGATCCCGGGCATCCGCACCTACGTGGCGGTCGACGGTGGAATGAGTGACAACCCGCGTCCGGTCCTCTACGGCAGCGGCTACGAGACCTTCTTGCCTCGCGCGGTCGACAGCCCTCGCACTCGAGCGATCAGGGTCGTCGGCAAACACTGTGAATCGGGCGATGTGTTGGTGGCCGAAGGGTGGGTTCCCGAGGACCTGCACGTCGATGACATCCTCGCCACTCCGGTCACGGGAGCGTACGGGCATTCGATGGGTTCCAACTACAACAAGGTCCGCCGGCCGGCCGTCGTCTTCTGCCGGGATGGCAACGCCCGCCTCGTCGTGCGACGAGAAACCTATGCGGATCTGCTGCGACTCGACGTGGGATGAGCGCCCGGCGTACTCGCGCGGGGCGGACGGTAACATGGCGCTCCCGCCCTCGTAGCTCAGGGGATAGAGCGCCGGCCTCCGGAGCCGGGTGCGCAGGTTCGAATCCTGCCGGGGGCGCTTTTTCTTTTCTGGTCAATGCTGGCGTCGCTATGCGACGCCAGCATTGACGAGAAAGCAGTTCGGGAGGGCTCAACGAGCGAAGTAGTGCAGACCGAGCCACATCCAACCGGTCATGACACCGATGCGACCCGAGCGACTGTGCATGATCCTGGCGAGCACGAGTCCTAGCGACGGCATGTCGGACCCCTCGCGAAGGCTCATCAACTGCATCACCACACCGGCGAGCGCAATCAGCGCATAGATCGCGACGGTGATGTCATGGCTACTCACCGTCTCACCAGGTACCACCCGAGCGCCAACCACAGAAACAACGAAATGGACCGACCGACGTGCAATGAGAGAACCGGGTCCATGAGAACACTCAACGTCGGATGCGCATGTGAACCCACCTCGAGAGAAGGCTGAAGGAGCAGATTGGTGAGCTCCCACAGCCCCAGAGCGACGAACACGGTCGCCCACGCCCTTGCGCCTCGACGGCTGATCGGCGCCGGATCGGGTCCCGAGACGACAGGTTCCCGCCACACGAGCACCAATCCCAGAAGCCCCGGCACGACGACCGCGAGCGTTGCCGGCCACGAGTACCGTGAAAAGCCTCCGACGGTCACCGCATAGAGAACCACCACGACCAGTCCGGCGACAGTGCGCTCCGAAGCGTGGGCGGGTTCGGCCAGAGCCTTCTGCACTCCCAAGCGCCTGCCATCTCGCCCGTCGACATCGTCGGCCTGAAACCCAAGACCGTGGCTCGCCGACCCTTCGGAGGAGGTCCGAGCAAGCACCAAACCAACACCGATGAGCAGAATGGCATGAACGGGATTGCCGGCAAGCCCGTCGAAGATCCCGGCAAGGATCAGGATAACGATCACAGGATCCCGCAACGCCCCACTCAGGGCCGTCTGCGAGACTTCCGGCCGAGACGCAGGAACGTCGTCTCGAAGCGACTTTGCCCGATCCTCGCCCGACGCTTCCTCACCTGTCTCCACCGACTCATTGTTGCATTCGGCCACGAACGCTGCCACGCAGTCCGACCGGCCGCCGAGGAGTGGATCACCGCCTCGGTCGGCGAAGGCGGTTCATCCTCGCAGAGAACGTCTCATCACTCCCCTGACAGCACCGAGCCGAGCCGCACGGCGTCCGCCGCGAGTCCGGACAGCCCGATCCCCCGGTATCCCCATCCGGCGACGTGGAGCCCCGGCAGACCGGAAAGCGCCGAATCCAGCTTGTCGAGCCACGCGACGTGTCCCACGTCGTACTGCGGGATGCCCGGCTCCTGACGGATCACCCTGGTCCACGACGGTTGTACCTCGACGCCGCACACCCGGCTGGTCTCCTCGATGAACAACGAGACGAGTTCCTCATCGGAGCGCTCCATCACAACCGGATCGGCAGCGCCCCCGTAGATACCTTTGGCGAGAGTGTGCAGTGAGGGTGCCCGACCGGGGGCGTAGCGGGACTCGAACAGGATTCCCAGCGCATGCACGTCGGCGTCCGGGCCGATGAGCACACCGAAACCCGACGGAATTGGCAGATCTGCGGTCCGACCCCCGATCCAGACGACGACAACCGGTGCCGTCGTTCCCTCGGCGACGATGCCGGAAACGTCTGCTGGGAGGATGCGTGTCGCAGCATGCGGGGGTACCGCGACGACGACGGCGTCGGCTTGCTCTTCGACGGGACCGCGAACGATCCAGCCTTCATCGTCCGGCTCGATCGACGTGACGGGCCACTCGGATCGATATGCCTCGCCGAGGTATGCCGCAAGCGTCCTCGCAACACCGGCCATCCCTTCGGGAGCGACGTGCACGCTTGCCCTCGGGCGCCCTTTGGGACGCTGTCTCATCCGGGCGATTCCGCCTCTGATCATGCTGCCGGCTTCATCCTCGAGTGCGACCATCTTCGGAAACGCGCCACGCATGGAAAGTCGGTTCGGATCTCCTGCAAAGACGCCGTGGGCCATCAGTGTCGAGGCGAGGGCACCGAGTTCGGTGCCGAACCTCCGTGTGAAGAAGCTGCGCATCGATTCGTCGCCGTCCGGCGGCGGGGTCTTGATCCATGGCTCACGACCGGCGCGCAGCTTCGCCTTCCAGGAAACCAGCGGGGAGAGCAAGATCGCCGGAGACTCGGGGATCTCGATCAACCTTCCTCGCGTGAAGACGTACCGTTTCTTTGCGGCTTCCGCCGCCGGCACCATCTCGACCCCGGCAGCTTGGAGGATCGGGGAAAGCTCGGCGTTGGGAAGCAGCACCGAACTCGCCGCCGGTTCCAAGACAAACCCGTCTTCGATAGCGGTACGGGCGACGCCGCCCGGCTCCGGAGCTGCTTCCATCACGGTGACGTTCATACCCCGGCGGCGCAGTTCCACGGCAGTGAACAGCCCTCCCAGGCCGCCACCGACAACAATGACCTTCTTCACAGCGAATCCTCCAGAATGCTTGCGAGCATTGGCCCCACTTCGGGCCGGTCGTTCATGACGTCTGCGCGGATGTACCGGCGAATCCCCGCCTGCTCGGCGATGTCTCGAAAGAGCATGTCGGTCTCGTAGAGCGTTTCGATGTGATCGGAAACGAACGAGATCGGCACGACGACAACTGTCGTGACCCCTTCGGCGCCGAGATCGCGCAGAACCTGGTCGGTGCCCGGTCCGATCCAGCGAACCGGCCGGGTACGCGACTGGTAACCGATCCTCGCGTCGACCCGGTAGGCGAGACGTTGTACCACGCCGGCCACGGTCGCTGCCGTCTCCTCCGGATAGGGGTCACCTCGATCGGCGACACGTTGCGGAAGTCCGTGTGCCGAGAACAGCACGACAACACCGTCGCGCTCACTCTCGGGAAGTCGCTCGATGGCTTCCGATACCAGTGCGGCTTGCACGTCGAGATATGCGGGATGGTCGTGCCAGGTTCGGATGACTTCCAGGGGAAGGTCGATGCCCAGCTCCGTCATCACTCGGCGAAGTTCGGACTCGGACGAGCCCGTCGTGGCCGCCGAGTACTGGGGATAGAGGGGCAGCAGAACCAGGCGATCGACGCCGGATCGAACGAGTTCCCGTACGGCATCGTACGTGTCGGGGCGTGTGTACCGCATCGCGACGGCCACATCGGCAACCCGATCACCGATGGCGCCTTCGAGAGCTCTCACCTGATGACGGGTGATCTCGAGAATGGGTGAACCACCGCCGATGAGCCGGTAGTTCTTCCGGACGAACGGGCCTCTGATCTTGGCTACCAGCCATCCGAACAC
>JAACED010000064.1 GCA_011682695.1 Gammaproteobacteria bacterium | reverse complement strand
GCAGGCCGCCGTCCGAAAGGTCGACCGACAACTCCTCTTCCTCTCCAACTCTGGGCCACTTGTGGACCCTGATGATCCGGTTGCCGCGGGCGGCGAAGTCTTTGAACTCCACCTTCTCCATTCCCTTCTTCGCCAGACGTCCGCCCAACCTCAGACGTCGAAGATGACCGTTGCCGCCCAGCCGGGGCCCTTGCGAATGACTTCGAGGCCGTGCAGCGTGACCGCCTTGATCGGCGACCCTCTCAATTGCAGTGGAGCAGCCTGGGTGCCACCGACCAGCGCCCGGATCCGGTCACTCTCGATGCCCACCCGGAATCGACACCACACCTGTCCGTCGACCTCGAAACGAAACAGAAGTTCGGAGAGCCAGCCGAACAGCAGGTCCCGGATACTCTCGCCCTCGACGACGATCTCGATCTCCGTAGCCGCGACCAGGGGCGCCAGATCGAACATGAGGTCGAACATCCCGTACGCGGCGTTCTCGAACAGCTCGGCAAGCGTTCTTCCGTAAGCGATGATGCCGGTGTCGGCAGTATGGGCAATGACCTCGTATCGCACATGGCCATTGTGCCACCCCGGCTCGCCGTATCAGGGCGAGTTCAGCCAAGTGGGCGGACCGCTAACGTTCGCTCCATGCTCGCAACCATTCGATCCCGATTCCCTGCACTGTCTCGAACCCAAAACGGCCGCCAAGTTGCGTGGCTGGATGGACCGGGAGGAACCCAGACTCCCCGCTCGGTCATCGATGCCATGGCCGGAACGTTGACGACGGGAGTCTCGAATCTGAGCCCGCACTTCGCTCCGGGCCGAGATGCCATCGCCATCACCGATGCCGCTCGATCCGCCGTGGCCGATCTCCTCGGGGCAGAACACCCGGGCGAAATCGTATTCGGCCAGAACATGACCTCGCTCACGTTCTCTGTGAGCAGGGCGATCGCCCACACGTGGCACGAAGGCGATGAGGTCATCGTCACGACGCTCGACCACGATGCCAACGTCACCCCATGGGTGCTCGCCGCCCGTGACGCCGGCGCCGTTGTGCGGCACGTAGGAGTCCATGACGATGGAACGCTCGATCTCGACGACCTCGATCGCTCCCTGTCGGAGAAAACCCGACTCGTGGCCGTGACCGCCGCGTCCAACGCCCTCGGCACCAAAGTGGATGTGAAAGAAGTCACCCGCCGGGCGCATGCAGCGGGTGCGCTCGTCTATGTAGACGCGGTCCACTCGACGCCGCACCGCCTGCTCGATGTGGCCGACATCGGTTGTGACTTCCTCGTCTGCTCCGCATACAAGTTCTTCGGGCCACACACGGGAATCCTGTACGGTCGAGCCGACCTCCTCGAACAGATCGATACATACAAAGTGCGTCCGGCGCCCGAGGAGCCACCCGAGAAGTGGGAAACGGGAACACAGAGCTTTGAATCGCTCGCCGGTGTCACCGCCGCCGTGGAGTACCTCGCGAGCCTGGCTCCACTCGATGCCGACCACCCGCGGCGCAGCCGGCTCGTAGCGGCCTATGACTGGATCGGACAACACGAATCCGATATGGCGAGAGCGTTCCTCGATGGCATCGACGCCATCGACGCCCTCCGTCTCTGGGGCGTCGATCGGATCGAGGACAGGGTGCCGACGTTTGCGGTGACGGTCGCCGCTGTGCATCCGCACGAGGCGGCCACCCGTTTGGCCGACGAAGGCATCTTCGTGTGGTCGGGTCACTACTACGCGCTGGACATCATGGACCGGTTCGGGCTGCTGGAAAGCGGAGGAGCGGTCCGGGTCGGCTTCGTCCACTACAACACGCTCGAGGAAGTCGCCAGAGCCCTCGAAGGACTCGCCGATCTCACTCCCTGAGCCGTTTGGGACTCAGGTCGCAGCATCGCGGCGATCACATCGAAGGAGCCCCTGACATGCCGGCATCGGGCCATCACTCCCGGGCCCGATTGCGTCGTTCGCGTCGAGTGCCGAACCCGTGGACCTGGAAGGTATCCCGGAACTCCTAAGTGTCGCCCGCGATGCGGGCGATACTTGTGGTCATGGACAACACGGCCGACCTTCGAGTGCTGCTCGCTTCCCAGTACCCGCTGCTCGTCGTCGCCACGGACGAAGAGCCACGATTCCTGCAAGTCCTGAGGAGTGCTGCCGGAGAGCTCGACATTCCGGTCTGGACGTGGTCCTCAACCCAGGGATTGGCTCGTGATCATCAGCAAGCCCAGTATCAGAGCACCGACCCCAACCGGGCACTTGGATTCATTGCAGAGATCTCGACGCCAGGAGCATTCGTGTTCGCGGATGCCAACCCGATCCTTCACGACCCGGTCGTCGTCCGCCGAATCAAGGAACTGTCCCAGGCACAGCGCCGGAGCCAGACGATCATCATCACCGCCCCACATCCCGAACTCCCCGAGGAACTCGAGGGGCTCGCTCACCGCTGGAGGCTGCGCCCACCCAGCGAGGCGGAACTGCTCCAGCTGGTCAGAAGGACTGTTCGGCGGCTCGCGGATCGAGGGTTCCCGGTCGTCCTCGACAACGATCGCCTCATCGAAGTCGCGAACGCGCTGAAAGGGATCACACTTCGCGAGGCAGCGGGCCTCATCCAGCGCCAGGCGCTCCAGGATGGCAAGCTCGGGTCGGGCAACATTTCAGCTCTGCGAACCGCCAAAGCCGATCTCCTGAACACCGACGGAGTCCTCGAACTCATCGAATCCGACACCGGAACACTCGACGAGGTCGGCGGTCTGGAAGGGGTGAAGTCCTGGCTGCGCGTGCGCCGGATCGCCATGGACTCCGGCACACCCGGCCTCGACCCTCCGAGAGGGATCCTGCTCACCGGCATACCGGGATGCGGGAAGTCCCTCATCGCCAAGACCCTTGCTCGCACGTGGGGGTTGCCGCTCGTCCTGCTCGACCCTTCACGGCTCTACGGCAAGTTCGTCGGGGAATCGGAGAAGCGTCTCGACAGTTCTCTACGGACGATCGAAGCGATGGCGCCGGCCGTGCTGTGGATCGACGAAATCGAGAAAGGATTCGCGGCCGGAGACCAGGACGGAGGCGTGGCCCGCCGTCTCCTCGGGACGTTCCTGCGCTGGATGCAGGACCATTCCGAGGAAGTCTTCCTTGTGGCGACCGCCAACCAGATCGACGCGCTGCCTCCGGAACTCCTTCGCAAGGGTCGGTTCGACGACATCTTTTTCGTCGATCTCCCCGACGAGGCCGCGCGCCGCGAGATCCTCAGAGTCCACCTCGCCAAACGAGCGAACGATCCATCCCGATTCGACTTGACGACCCTCGTTACGCAAACCGGCGGTTTCTCCGGTGCCGAGATCGAGACCGCGATCGTCGGCGCCCAGTACCGGGCTGTCGCCGCCGACCAGCCGCTCACGACCGAACGCGTCCTCGACGAGATCCACACAACCGTACCGTTGTCCGTGTCACGCGCCGAGGATGTGGCACGACTGCGCACGTGGGCTTCCACCAGAGCCGTGATGGCGTAGAGCAACAGCTCGCTTCGCTCGCTGTATTTCCTATGTCGTACTTTGTACCCCGACGCAGCATCGATACGAGACCGCGGGGTGGCTGTAGCGGCTCAGGCGCAACAGGGTCGTGTGGATCGACGGGCGCCGTCGAGGTGCCCGCTGCCCTTCCGTCCTCGGCCAGGGCCGGGACGAGCTCTGATCCCCAACCCCAGCCGCCGGTCCCCCACTGGCAGCTCCGAGACACACCATGCAGCACCCAACAGGATCCAGACCACCTCGCGCCCAGCCAAGGCAGTAGGCTGGCGTTATGCCAGAACGCCCGGTCATCGTCCATGTTCAAGAGTCACTCGAAGGCAGTGATGCCAGAGTGACCGTAACGCTCTCGTGGGAAGACGAGGAGTTCTCAGGTCAGGCCATTGGAGCGACCGGCGATTCTGCTCGACCCCGGCTCGTGGGAGAGGCGACACTCCATGCCATCGAGAAGGTCGCGCACGACACGATCACCCTGGATCTCAGTGCAGTGGCTACTCAGGAGCTCGGCGATGTGCGCATCGCCCTGGCCCAAGTCGACATCACGAACCTCAGCGAGCGGTTCGTCGGCAGCGCCGTCATTCGCGACGACGACCCCTCCCTCGCCACGGTGAAAGCCGTCCTGGACGCACTCAACCGCCGTATCGGCCTGCTGGACGCCTGACGCCGCAAAGGTTGTCTGTCGAGGCACTAGGTCCCGAGTCGCTCCCGTAGACGGATGCGCTCTTCCCTGCGAACTTCGGCTCCGGCCTGACGCACCCGTTCACGGTCGGTCGACGGCTCGAGCGCAGGGATCTCGACCGGATGGCCGTCCAGGTCGACGGCGACCATGGTCAGATACGCCGTCGTGGTCAAGGTCCGCTCGCCGCGAAACGCGTCCTCACGATGCACGACGACCTTCACCTCCATCGAAGTGTGCCACGCCTGGGTCACGACGGCCTCGAAGGTCACAACGTCCCCGATGTGCACGGGAGCGAGAAACGACAGGGAATCCACCTGCGCGGTCACCACTCGTGACTGCGCATGGCGAATCGCCGCCACCCCGGCGATCGTATCGACCAATTTCATGATCGATCCTCCGTGTACGAAACCATTTGCATTTGCGTCCGGAGGCTGCATGACCAACGACATCTCCGACACTCGCGGCGCTTTTGGCTCCACCATCTGCTCCCAACTTGATATACTACGACTCAGATTTCCTGGAATTGCAATACTCGCTTTGCGGTTCCCATTGGTGAACCCTACTGGAGATGACCCATGGAATTCGACCGTTTTACCCACAAGGCGCAACAGGCGCTCATCGACGCCCAGGAACTCGCCAAGGAGTCACACCACCAGTCGGTGGAACCTTCCCACCTCGCGTTGGGGCTCCTCGCCCAGGCCGACGGGATCGTCTACCCGATTCTCACCGGACTGGGAGTGCAACCTCCTGCGCTGCGCGCCGCGCTCCAGCAACATCTCGACGCGCTCCCCAAGGTGTACGGAGGCGAACTCTCGATGTCTCAGTCGCTGCTTCGTGTCCTTCAGGCCGCGGATCGGCACCGATCGGAAATGCACGACGAGTACGTCTCCGTCGACCATCTGCTCCTCGCGCTCGCCGGAAGCGACGATGCGGCTGGAGCAGCCTTCCGCGACCTCGGAGCCACGGTGGATGCGATGCTTCAGCGACTCGCAGACGTACGTGGCTCACAGCGAGTGACCTCCCAAGACCCCGAATCGACGTTCAACGCACTAGAGCAGTACGGCCGCGACCTCACCGCGCTGGCACGAGAGCAGAAACTGGACCCGGTGATCGGACGTGACGATGAGATCCGCCGTGTGATCCAGGTGCTCTCTCGAAGGACGAAGAACAACCCCGTGCTGATCGGCGAGCCGGGCGTGGGCAAGACTGCAATCGTGGAAGGCCTTGCCCAGCGCATCGCCGACGGAGACGTCCCCGAGGGCCTCAAAAGCAAACGGATCGTCGCTCTCGACCTCGGCGCCATGGTCGCCGGCGCGAAGTACCGGGGAGAGTTCGAAGAACGCCTCAAGGCGGTGCTCAACGAAATCAAGTCCGCACAGGGCGAGATCATCACGTTCCTCGACGAGATGCACACCATCGTTGGAGCAGGAGCAGCCGAGGGAGCGATGGACGCTTCCAACATGCTCAAGCCCATGCTCGCTCGAGGTGAGCTGCGCATGATCGGGGCGACGACGCTCGACGAGTTTCGCAAACACATCGAAAAGGATGCCGCTCTCGAGCGTCGGTTCCAGCCGGTATTCGTCGAGCCACCGTCGGTGGAGGACACGATCGGCATCCTGCGCGGCCTCAAGGAGCGCTATGAGATCCACCACGGCGTGCGCATCACCGATGCTGCGCTCGTTGCCGCAGCGGTTCTCTCGGATCGCTACATCACCGGCAGGTTCCTCCCCGACAAGGCCATCGACCTCATCGACGAAGCCGCCTCGAAGCTGCGCATCGAAATCGACTCGATGCCTGAGGAGATCGACGAACTCGAGCGGCGAATCAAGCAGCTCGAGATCGAACGGGCAGCCCTCCAGAAGGAGACCGACGAAGCCTCCCGCGAACGTCTCGACAACCTCGAGAAGGAACTCGCCGACCTCCAGGAGCAGATCGGCGCGTTGCGAGCGCACTGGCAACTCGAGAAGGACGCGATCGCTCGGATCCGCAGTCTCAAGTCCCAGATCGAAGAGACCAAGGCCGAGGCCGAACATGCCGCGCGCTCCGGGGACCTCGAACACGCTGCCGAGCTTCGCTACGGCCGGCTGCCACAGCTTGCCGAAGATCTGGGGAACCGACAGACCGAACTCGAGACACTCCAACAGGACCTGAAGATGCTCAAAGAGGAAGTGGACGACGAAGACGTGGCAGAAGTCGTCGCCCGCTGGACCGGCATTCCCGTATCACGCCTCATGGAGGGTGAGATCGAAAAGCTGGTCCACCTCGAACAGTATCTCCACGAACGGATCGTCGGCCAGGATGACGCCGTCACCGCCGTCGCAAACGCGATCCGCCGCAGCAGAGCCGGCCTGTCGGACCCGAACCGGCCGATCGGATCGTTCATCTTCCTCGGGCCCACCGGGGTTGGAAAAACGGAGCTGGCGCGTGCTCTCGCGTGGTTCCTCTTCGATGACGAGCGGGCGATGATCCGCATCGACATGTCCGAATACATGGAGAAGCACACGGTCAGCAGGCTCATCGGCGCTCCCCCCGGGTATGTGGGCTACGAGGAAGGCGGCCAACTCACCGAGGCCGTTCGACGTCGTCCATATTCGGTGGTTCTGCTCGACGAGATCGAGAAGGCGCACCACGACGTATTCAACGTCCTCCTCCAACTGCTCGACGACGGAAGGCTCACCGACGGCCAGGGCAGAACCGTGGACTTCTCGAACACCATCTTGATCATGACATCAAACCTGGGTTCGGAGTTCATCGAAGCGGACTCTGCCGACGAGGTCGTCAAAGAACAGATCATGAACGTCGTCCGGGCATCGTTCCGGCCAGAGTTCCTGAACCGTGTCGACGAAATCGTCGTCTTCCAGCGGCTCACGGCCGAGGATCTCCAACGTATCGTCGAGATACAGGTGGTGCACCTGAGAGACCGTCTCGCGACGCGTCGCATCGGCCTGGAGTTGACCAAAGAGGCCAGTGCCTGGCTCGCAGAGCATGGTTACGACCCCACGTACGGGGCACGGCCGCTCAAGCGGCTCATCCAGAAGCAGATCGGCGATCGTCTCGCACTGGACATCCTCGAAGGTCGATTCCGCGAAGGGGACACCATCCGGGTCGACGCGGGGAAGGACGGCCTGACGTTCTTACAGGTGTGATCTCGCTCGGTCGTATCTGGTACCTCGTACTTTGTACTTCGTATCGCGACGAGCCTTGGTGCAAGACCGCGGGGCGGACGTAGTCGCTCGAGCGCGAACCTTCCCGTCGGTGCGGTTGCATCGAGAACGGGCGGAACAGCCTGCATTGTTCAAAGGGCCCCTACCCCGGGTGTAGCTGCCGGTACTAACTTGCAACGCAAGGGTCCGACTGCTATGCTGCATTGCATGATAGGTGGTCGATGAGCATCGAACACAGCTCTCAGCTCCTCAAGGGTGCCCTCGATCTGTGCCTCCTGGCAGTGATCTCGGAAGAACCCAGCTACGGCTACGAAATGGTGAGGAAGCTGCAGGAACGGGGACTGGCGCTGGTGAGCGAGGGCAGCATCTACCCGTCGCTCAGCAGGCTGCAGAAGCAAGGCCTCATCGAGGGATACAAGGTAGCTTCGAAGGAAGGTCCGAAGCGCAAGTACTACCGGATTCGGCCCGCCGGCGAAGGGAAGCTGGCAGAGTGGAGTGCAGCATGGAGGGAGCTGGCGCAAGGTGTGGATGCCGTGTTGAAAGGTGGTGCTCGTGTCAACTGACGTGACGAAGATCGTCGCAGATTGCGAGCGGTACTGGATCGCGACGCAGGTGCCTCGCCGAGCTGTGCTCGAAATGAAGGCCGAACTCGAGCAACACCTCCAGTTGGCCGCCGCCGAGGGCAAGAGCCCCGAAGCCGTGATCGGCCCCGAACTGTCTCGCTTTGCAGAGATGTGGGCGAAAGAACAGCGGGATCCGGTGAGCGACCCCGCTCGTACCTGGAGGTCGGTGGCGAACGGGGAACGACTCCACCGCAGAACACGGCTCGGTCTGGTCGTTGTCTTCGTCGCCGCAGCGGCAGCAATCGGATTTGCAGCAGCAATCTTCGACAAAGGGAGCAACGAAATGGAGAACGAACTGTGGAGGTGGGTGTGGATCGCGGCTGCCTTCGTTTTTGGAGTCGGTGAGGTTTTCACGGCCGGTTTCTTCATCCTGCCGTTCGCGGTCGGCGCGGTCGTCGCTGCGGTACTTGCCTGGCTGAACGTCGCCGTCGGTGCTCAGTGGGCGGCGTTCCTCGTTGTGTCCATCCTGGCGCTGTTCGGTCTGCGCAAGCTTGCGCCGGCGGATGCGCCCCAGCCTTCGGTCGGGGCGAACCGTCTCATCGGCTCGTTCGGGAAGGTCCTGGAAGCAGTCGAACCGATCCATGACCAGGGTCGCGTCAAAGTCGAAACTGAGGAGTGGCGGGCAACGACAGACGCCGCGCGGATCGAAGAAGGCACGACGGTCACCGTCGTCGGCGTACGCGGAACCCGATTAGTCGTCAAACCAATAGAGGAAAGGTAACACCATGGATCTGCCGCCAGCGGTCATTCTACTGATCGTCATTGCTGCGTTCGCGATCTTCTACGTGGCCAACGCCATCAAGATCGTCAGCCAGTACCAAAAAGGACTCATCGAGCGGTTCGGGAAGTTCCGCAGAACCGCCGACCCCGGTTTGAACTTCATCGTTCCGTTCATCGAGACGATGAAACGGGTCGACATGCGGGAGCAGGTCGTGGACGTGCCCCCGCAAGAGGTCATCACCAAAGACAACGTGGTTGTCACGGTCGACGCAGTCGTCTACTACCAGGCGACCGACCCGGTGAAGCTCAAGTACAACGTCGCCAACTTCATCATGGCGGCGACGAAGCTTGCCCAGACAAACCTCCGTAACGTCGTCGGCGACCTTCAGCTCGACGAGGCACTCACGTCGCGCGAGAGGATCAACACGCAGCTCCGTGAGATCCTCGACAACGCAACCGATGTGTGGGGCACGAGAGTCGTCCGTGTCGAGATCCAGCGGATCGAACCGCCACCGGATGTGACCCAGGCGATGCACAGGCAGATGAAGGCGGAGCGGGAGCGACGTGCCGTCGTCACCGAGGCGGAGGGCCAGAAGCGGTCGGCCATCCTGAAGGCCGAAGGTGTCAAGCAGGCGCGTGTGCTCGAGGCCGAAGGTCAGGCGGAGGCGATCAAGCGGGTCGCGGAAGCGGACAAGTATCAGAAGCTCACGGTCGCCGAAGGCGAAGGCCAGGCCATCGAGCGTGTGTTCCGAGCGATCCACACCGGGGATCCGACGCCGGATCTGATCACGATCCGATATCTGGACACGCTCAAGGGTATGGCCGACGGAAGGGCAACGAAGATCTTCCTGCCGGTGGAGACCAGCGGCATCCTCGGCAGTCTCGGCGCCATCAAGGAGATGTGGGCAGCCGAAGCCGACGAGTCGTAGCTCGCGCAGCGGACCCGATGCTCGGCACGGAGACGGCGGACACTCGGTCCGTCGTCTCCCCGTTACAGCTCTCCCCAGCGGTTCTCGGTCGCCAGGTCGATCACGGTCCATGCCATCGCCAATGCACCATCGCGTATCGCCTTGTCACCATCGGGTGTAATCGTTGCAGCTGCGAACTCGGGCTGATGGTTGACGGCTTCGCCGCAGTTGATCGAAAGGAACGGATGGATCGCCGGAATAAGGTGGCTCACGTTGCCCATGTCGGTGGATCCAGCCTTCGGCATGTCGACACCGCGAGCCATGGTGCGTCCGAGCGCCGACGCGTTCCTGTCGAATAGCTCCACGAGTACCGGATTGTTGACCAGGTCTTCGTACGGATGGCCGATTTCGGAGGTCTTCCAAGTGCAGCCGGTGGCAATGGAGGCCGCTTCGAAACAGGCCATGACCTTCTCGGTGAGTTCCTCGAGGCGCTCCTTGGTCGCAGCTCTGATGTACCAGGAGGACCGGGTGTAACTGGGAATGATGTTCGGTGCGTCGCCGCCGTGAGTGATGATCCCGTGTAAACGGTCACTCGGAAGGATCTGTTGGCGGAGGGTTGCGACGTTGACGTACGCCTGAACGAACGCGTCCAATGCGTTGATCCCCTTCTCGGGCGCACCGGCAGCATGCGAGTCTTTGCCGCGATACTCGAGGTCGACGTGACGAACCGCCAGGACGGAAGGATCGAGGACATTGTAGGGACTGGGGTGAATCATCATCGAAACCGATGCGGTTTCGAATGCGCCCGCGTTGATCAGGTCGACTTTCCCACCTTTCATCTCTTCGGCCGGTGTGCCGAGCACGGTCACGCGAAATCCCAACTCATCCGCCAGTCCGGCCAGCGCCAGACCTGCACCCATCGACGCCGTAGCGATGATGTCGTGCCCACACGCGTGGCCGACGCCGGGAAGCGCGTCGTACTCGGCACAGATCACCACTTCCGGTCCGTGCGATCCTGCTCGCGCCACAAAGGCGGTGTCCAGCCCATAAGCCGGATAGTCCACGACAAAGCCATGTTGGGCGAGGTACCCAGCCAATTTGGCTGATGTCGCGAACTCCTGGAATGCAGTCTCTGGATGTTCGTACATCCAGTGACTGATGCTCTTCAAATCCTCCTCGACCTCAGAGAACCGCTGTTCGGCGATCTGCTTGGGATTCACACACACCTCCATTCGACCTCGACGGTACCACTGGCCAGCATCTCGTAGCTCGTACTTCGTATTTCGTATCGCGACGCAGCATCGATACAAGACCGCAGGGCGGGCGTGACGGCTTACCCTGCCGACTCCAAGGAGTACGTTCCCATCAGCTCCATAACCAATCTCACGCGACAACACTTCTAACCTGCCCTGTATGAAGACGGCAGCGCTCGTGACGATCGCGACCTTGCTCATCGGGGCGTGTTCACCGGAGGCGACAACGACAACGGTCACAACGTCGACCACGACGGCACCGGCCACAGCACCGGCCACGACGACCACGAGCGTCCTGGACGTCTGTGACCCTCCCAACTTCCTGCCGACCATGCTCCCGGTGCGAGTCACCGCCGACCAGCCCGCGTCGCGAGACGTGCCGTTCGATCAGTTCACGACCATCCCGGGCACGACGATCCGCCTCTGGGCAGGCGCGTCCGGGGCTCCGGTGATGGTGATGATTCGCGGAGCCCTGCCACCAGAACGGTGGACTGCAACTCCCGAACGTATCGTGGTCCGTGGGGTCGATGCGGCTCTCGGACCACTCCAGGACGGTGTGTGGGCCGTCGCCTGGTTCGAAGGTCCCGATACCTGCGACGAGTACAGCCTCGTCTTCTATCCACCGGTCGACCTAACCGAGATCAGAGCCGTAGCCGAGAGCGTGCCGGGACGCGGGTAGGTGTGAAGACGTCGCGCACGCGAAGCTCATCAGTCATCAGTCATCAGTCATCAGTCATCAGTCATCAGTCATCAGTCATCAGGGTTTACTCACAACCAGTCGTGTGATACCTCTCAAGCG
>JAACED010000063.1 GCA_011682695.1 Gammaproteobacteria bacterium | reverse complement strand
CCTGTGGATAACCCCTCATGCCGCCCCATCCGTTAGAAGATCCGTTAGAAGAATCGGGTGCTCGCCTACTCGATGAGGGCGAGCACATCGGTGATTACGGATTCAGCCGCGGCGTCGATGTCGTATCCCTCCGGCCAGGCCGTCACCAGCGCACGGAGGTCTTCGCGGAACGCCGGTCGCGTCAGTTTCTCGCGAAGGTTCAGCTCGGCGCGGCGCCTCGTGTACCCGTCGGGGCGGTACGGGGCGAAGGCCTCGACAAGTGAGGACGGTGTTACGCCGAGCTGGGTGAGGGCCAGCCAAAGATCGAACAGGTCGCGCCCCTTCGATCGCTGGAACAAGGCTCGAATCTTCGTAGCCACTACCTCATCGAGGGTGAACGTGAGCACCCCGGCGCTGCCGCTGAACCAGGAGGACTCGACATCGAACGGGATCCTGATCGGTGGGTTGGCCGGCGAGCGCTCGAAGGTGTTGACCTCAATCTTGACCCGCATCTGGCCTCCACCCGTCTCGTAGGGGGCGCGCAGGAACATCTTCGGGTGCTCGGTAATCTTCGTCCGCACCTCCATGCCGAGTCGATCGCCAATCTGGGTGACCGCCCGGGTGAGTTCCCGGATTCCGCCGCCGGTGCTGCGGACGTAGTCGAGGTCCTCGCTGTAGCGGAGTGGTTCATGTGCGTGGAGCTTGTGCAAACAGGTGCCCCCTCGGAACACCAGCTCGTCACCGAGATAGTCGTCGTTGGCGATCTCGACGATGAGCCGGGATAGCAGCAGGTCCTGCTCGATCTGCTCCACCGTCGGCCACGGCACAGTGCGACCCCATTCGGCCGCTTGGGGGATCACGACGACTCCTCATCCGGGTACTCGGCGACGATCACGTTCCAGCGCCGATCGAGGTCCCCGGATCGTCCGTGGCCGGGATCCAGCGGAGTGGGCGTGGCCCGAGAGGACGCAAGGGATACCAGCGGCTCGGTGTCGACTTCCACGCCAACCTGCCCGGCCATGTAGTCGAGGAGCCATCCAGTGCGTTGAACAATCGACACCGGGTAGCCAGTGGCGACTTCGGCGAGCCGACCAACATCGAGAGCATGCTCCATCAGCATGTCGCCGATGATGGTTGCCACGTTGAACAAGGCCCCGCTCGCATTTGGGAAGGAAACGAGATCGAGCACGGTGACTTCAGGGGTCGAGACCCGCATCGTCCCGGTCGGGGTGTTGACGACTTCGGTGGGACGATCCGACGTATGCACAGATGTGACGAATTCGATTCGGACCCGACCGAATGTCCGAGCCCGAAGCCTCGCCGGCGTCATCACCTGGAAGACTTGAGGGCGTTGATGGGAGAACCCGTGGATCTCGGCCGCCGACAGGAGGCAAACGTAGTACTCATGGCCGAGATGGCGCATCATCGGATCCACAAAGTGCGCCGCCGGGACAGCACCCCAGGAGCGGAACTCGGGCGGGATGGCAACGTACAATCCCGTCGTAGGGCTGAACAGGTACCCGCGCCGCCGCGACTGAGCCAACGACGGTGCCACATGACGCTCCGGGATTCCCAGCAGCTCAGCGGCATCCGTCGTAGTCACCCAATGGCGACCACGAGCCAGCAACCAGTCGGCCAACTCGCGCGGTCCGGGCGAGGCTGTCGAATCAGTCATGTACCGATACTAACCAGAATCTTTAGATTAGATACATGACTGGTAAGGAGTGTGGGGTGTGGTGAGGAGTGGAGCAGCGAATCCCCGTAGGCACTATTCCGGCTTCGGTGAAGTGTTCGTGCTCGCCCAACACGGCCCCACCAAGCCTGACAAGCTCGACGACGAGGTCTACGGCCGTGGCGCTGTCGTCGAACCAGATGTCCAAATGAACTCGGTTCTTGATGGTCTTTGTCTCGGGTACGCGTTGGAACCACACAACCGGCGAGTCACCGTCGGGATCGCCAAGGTCGATCGCCCCTTCATCCGTGGTGAAGGCTTCGTACCCGAGTGCAGTCGCCCAGAAGGGACGGAGTTCCGACGGCTCGTTGGCGTCGATACGATCTCGAAGCGGTGTCCCATGCGCGACCAGACTGGCCCGAAAAGGTAGTGACGCCAACCGACACGCCGACTAAGCGTCCGCTACACGCGGAGGTGTTGTCGCCCATGTGCGAACATGGCACCCATGGGAGACACGAGCAAGTGCACAGCCTTCGTCGTCGTGACGGGACAACCCGGCTCTGGCAAGACAACCCTTGCACAACCGCTCGCTCGGGAACTGGGAGCGCCACTGTTGTCAAAGGACACGATCAAGGAGGCCCTCGCAGATGCCCTTGAGCGCCCCAACACCATCACGGTCGAGACGTCTCAGCGACTCGGAGCGGCCGCGTTCGAGATCGTCTGGGCGCTTGCAGCACAGTCCGCTGGTGCGGTACTCGAAGCATCCTGGGATCCGACTATTGCTGCTGACCGCCTTCGGCGCCTCGGAGCGAACGTGATCGAGGTTCACTGTTCGTGTCCACCGTCTGTCGCACAGACGCGGTACGCCGACCGCGCACACGAACGCCACTGGGTCCACCTCGACGTGGTCCGAGTGAGCGACGAGCGACTGTGGGGACCCGATTCAGCAGGGCCGCAGGGGCTATCGGCGAGCTTGGTCGAAGTCGACACCACTTCCCCGGCCGACATCCCATCCGTCGCGCGGGAGGTCCGACGGCTCATCGATCCGACTGGCTGAGGCACGATACCACGCAAACCATCCGCCTACAGGCCCCGAGCCGCCACGGTCAGACCCAATCCCACCCCTGTGGAAGCACCGGTGGGATCGTCCACTGAGACTCGGGAACCCAGCCTGCCCACTCGTCACTCCACCAGCGGTCACCAGCGTCGAGCATCCGGCCGAGCCGTCGACCCTCGGCCAAGATCGCGTCGACCTCTTCTCTGGAGAACCGCCCGGTATCCACATACGACTCGAGCAGCTCGAGATCTTTGAACCGCCAACTCCCGTCAATGCCAGTGACGATGTCGAGTTCGTGATCCAGCGTGTCGATTCCAATCTCGGTTCGCGTGAACGGAGCTTGGAGATTCAGATACCAGCCGTCGAATCTGCGTTCCGGACCGTGCCAGAACACCCACACGGCGTAGGCGTCATCAGGTCTGTGGAGGTGGAGTACTCCGTGACCTTGCCAGCGGGTTTCGGGGCCTTGGTCCCAGGGATGTCGGCCGTTCGCCGTTGGCCAGACCCGGGGGGCAAAGCCTAGCTCAGCGTCCGTAGAGAGGTAGAGGGCCAGGACATCTGGGCGGTCGGCTATGACGTACATCGGTAGCCCACTCCAGACGCGGCCGTGCAGCACCTCACGGCGGACGATTAGGTTCCCGGGTGCCCAGCGTCTCACCGGCGTGGTCGCTTGCGCTGCCCACGTGTGACAAAGCAGCCGACTTCTTTGGTCACCATGAGTCGCCCACCGCCGGCATTGAATGCTCGCTCCACCTCATCGGTCAGGTGTGAGAGCTGCTCGGGAGTTGCGGTTTCTGCAGGAGGGGCGGAACAGATGTGTGCGAGCACGTCGACTGGGTCAGTACAAATCAGCTGATCGGGGTAGTCGAACCAGTCAACCTCAGCGAAGTGTTCCCGGAGTAGCTCGAACCCGATCTCGGGGTTGAAGACGGTGGCCGTCTCGTCGACCGGGCTAGTGCCGAACACCTTGGCGCGCATCTCCCACAGCTCGCGGAGGTGTTCGGAGCCGTTGGTGGATGCGATCACGACGCCGTCCGAGCGAACCACGCGAGCCAGTTCGGCAACACCCAGCGCCGGGTCTGGAAGGTGGTAGAGCATGTGATTGGCGACCACCCGGTCAAAGGACCCGTTCTCGAACGGCAACGACTGGGCGTCCGCAGGCTGCCCTGCCACCGTCTCCACTCGACCAGCGGCCTCAACCCGGGCAACTGCTTCCTTGACCATGCCCGGGGACAGGTCGGTGAGCGTCAGCTTCACTCCGGGTGGTATGTCGAAACTGGACTCCTGCCACAGCCAACCCGTGCCGCACCCAACCTCGAGAACCTCGGCGCCGCCGAACAGGTCGAAATGCGCTCCGACCCAGTCGAAAAACGGTGTAGACGCGGTCCGGTACTTGGCGTGCAGGTTGGCCCGTCGCGCCAGGCGGCTCCCATCCCGATACTGGACGTCGCGTAGATACTCCTGGTCACTACCGGTGAACTTCGACCTGGTCGTTTCCATGGCCACAGGCTAGGCCAGATGCTGTTGACTGCCGTGGCCGGCCACCGGCCGGTGGCGCCCGGGACACGCAAGATCTCCGCCATAGCCGCTCTTCCAACCACAGCAGGTTGGTGAGTTCCACGCTTCTCCTGACGCAACCACAGTGTAACCGACGCGGACCCGGAGATCGACCTCAGTGTGGAGAGGCAGCACAATTCCTCTGGTGCGACGCGCCGCGTTGCGGACCAGTCCGTAGTCGTCGAGGAGAACACGATTCTGTTGCCTCGGATGGTCTTCGCCGGATGCACCAGGCATTTGTTCTATGCGCACCAGGTGACCTGCAACGGATGGTATAGATTGACGCGCATGCCCGTATCATTGAGTGTTCGCGTCGGAAGATCGGCCGACGTTGCCAGATGCCGAGAAGACGATCTGGTGACTCAACAGCAGTTTGAAGCTGTTGGCCACCCCGATTCCTGTCCTTGGGCGCGATTCCCGATACGGCGGCCGAACAGGCGATTCACGCCGGGACGGGTACTCGTCGCTGAGATCGGCGGACAGGTAGTGGGCTGGATATTCCTTACACGTTCGGACGGCGAACTCTGCATCGGACAGTTGGCCGTTTCGCCACCATCGCAGTGCCGCGGCGTCGGCACCTCGCTTGTGGATGCCGTCATCGCAGATGCCCTACGCGGCGGCGAGCGATCAATCCTGCTCAGCACTCAAGCCGATGTCGAATGGAATCAACCGTGGTATGAACGGATCGGCTTCGAAGTCGTACCCCCACGACAGTGGACCGCCGACATGGTGGCAATCGCCCGCGAGCAGAGCGAAGCTGGACTCGACTGGGACACTCGCGTTCACATGCGCATGAGGCTGACTCCCGCGTTGCTTCCGCAGGTGCTTGTACTCCGTTGAGCTAGCACGCCGACCATCGCCTCGGATAGAGGGTTCCGATGCGACAATGCGCCTCATGACTTCTTCGAGAGCCGTTGTCTTTGATCTGTTCCACACACTTGTCGATCCCGAAGACTTCCGACCGCCCGCGTTCACACGGCTTGAGGTCCTGAGCGTCGAGATCGGGATCGACCTCGACGCGTTCTCGGAGTTCTGGGCCGCAACGTCCTTGGAACGGACAACAACGGGGGTGCGCGTGGTGGACCTCGTAGACCGCTTTGCAGGCGACCTCGGCCTGCCCTTGACCACGCAACAACGGCTGCTAACCGATGACATCATGGGCCGGTGCCAAGACCGTTCGATCGAGAAACCGAGATCGGAGGTGTCCTCACTCGTTGTCGACCTCAAGGCACGCGGATGGCAACTCGGACTCCTGAGTAACTGCCACGAGAGGGAAGTACGGGCGTGGCCGACCTCGCCTCTTGCTCCATACTTCGATACTGTCGGCTTCTCCCACGTCATTGGAGCGAAGAAGCCGAAGCGGGAAGCGTACGCGTATGTGCTCGATCGTCTCGATGTTCCCGCCGCGCGTTCCGCGTATGTGGGCAACGGTCAGTCGGACGAGTTGGTCGGGGCCGTGGAGGCTGGATTCGCGCTGGTTGTCCACTACAACGCCTTCGATGCGACGAATGGCCTCGTCACGTCCGCCGAGCGAGAACGTCGAGCAGACCAGGCCCATGTGTCTGTCGATACGATCGAGGACTTGACAGTCCACTTCCACGGCTTCACGCATTGAAACGCGCGTCACAGAGCGGGCAATCCAGATGCACGCCCGAATGGGGCAGATTGGTAGGCTTCCGATTGCATGGTGAAGCTCGGTCGAATCGTGATCCTCAACGGCGCTCCCCGATCGGGGAAGTCGAGTATCGCAAACACGATGTGCTCGATATCCGGTGGCGCTTGGCAGAGCATCGGCGTGGACTCGGTGCTGACGACAACTCCTGCGGAGAAGCTGCCCGGTATCGGTCTGCGGCCCGGAGGAGAGCGCCCCGATTTGGAGGACTTCGTCCGGCAGGCGTTCATCGATCTGTATGACTCGGTTGCCGCTTTCAGCGAGCAGGGAGAGAACGTTGTTGTCGACGTCGGACATCACGACTCGTACACGCGCTCCCTTGGAACGCTTCGATCGGCTGCACGCCGCCTGGACCGCTATCCGGCATGGCTCATCGGTGTTCGATGTCCTCTCAATGTCATCATGCAACGACGCGACGCCGACGGAGGCGATACCTACCTCGGTACGTCGAACTACGGAGAGATCCCCGAACCGGTACGCAGATGGCAGACCGAGGTCCACCGTCCGGGCATCTATGACATGGAAATGGATACGTCTGTCTTGACCCCTGACGAGTGTGCAAGGGAGATTCTTGACCGCCTCGAAGGCGACCGTCCTCCGTCGGCAATGCACCGCTTGGCTGCGGGACAAGCAAGAAGTTAGCTGACAGACGACCTGGAAATCGCGGTCCACAGACGCCGATCGAACGTCGCCGGGCGATTCTCAGGCTCTGTGGGATGGCATTTCGGTAGGCTGACGTCGTGTCGAGTTTCGCACAGTGGGGTGATCGAATGTTCGCTCTGTATGGGGAGGGCGACTACGAGAGTGCCCTCAGAGCCGTCGAAGAAGACATCGGAAATCTCGACGAGGACGATGTGCCCACCGCGACCTTCCGGCGGGTCTGCCTACTTGCTCATGTCGGGAGATCTCACGACGCAGTCGCCACGGTGGCAGATGCGCTGGACCGGGAGTTGTGGTTCGGTGAGGCTGCGCTTCACGCAGGCGCGGGTAGGGCAACCCACACACTCAAGACCTGGCGACCGGTCACAGCGCTCGGCTACAACCTATTCGCTCCCGCATCGCGCCAGCTGGTTGCACACGACCGAGGAGGCTGGGAATCCGTCGACCAGACGATTGCCGACGTCAGAGAGCAGGCCATCGACAAGGCTGAGAAGACCGTTGATCCTGGCATATGCGAAGGCATCTTCTTCGACGGTGATCCCGACAGGGTTGCGATCGTGCCCCCGGGAGCCGGGTACGGTCAGGCCGCTCCGTTGCTGTGGTTCGCCAGAGAAACACTTCAGGCAGACGGATGGTCGGTTCTCCAAGTGTGGGACCGGTGGGATCGTTCCGTCGATGGACACCAATGGGTGTCCGAACGGCTCGAGTCTGCGCTCAACGAAGTTGGAACGTTTCCAATCGACTTCTGATCACCATGTCGATTTCGTCCCTCGCTATGCCAACAGCGGTCGAACGCTCCCTCCCCGGTGTGTGGTTGACGCCACTGCTCAACAACGAAGACGTGAGACAAGCCCTGCAGACATCCACGGCTCCAACTCTGGCTGTGGGAGGTACTGGAGATCCCACATGGGACTCTGAGTTCGTCCCCGAGCTTCAGAACATCAAAGTTGTCGCAATTGACGGGCCGACCACGCACTCCAACACTCAGGCGATCCCGCCAGATCAATCGAATCGCTCCAGATCGTCACGGAGCGGATTGGTGCCTTCATCAGCCAGCTCAGGTAGGACGCGGTTCCCAAGCAAACGCGCTTGGTCTTCTCTTGGAGACCGACAGCATCGTGACCATCAGGCTCCGCAGGTGGACCTGGCCTGTGTCGCACCGCCCATGAGGAATTCCAATGTATTGGCCACCTCCACTCCGATGATCACCGAACCCTCCGGAGTGAGATGAACCCCATCGGACGACAACAGGCCAGCACTGGAGGTAGTTGCTGCCCGCCAAAGATCGTTGAGCATCAGCCCACGTTCTCCCGCTAGATCCAGAAGCACAACGTTGTACGCAGCCAAGTTGGCAGCGAACCGGTGCGAGTGTCGAGCCACGTTGTGGCGTCTCTCATCCACAGGAGTGGAGGTCGCAACAGCGACGTGAGCCACGAGCGGGTGTTCGATGAGCCTGTCCAACACCTCCGCCATGTTGCTCCGATACTCATCGAGGGGCACCTCCACATCCCACCCATTCTCAGGGGTCTTGCGAAGATCGTGTAGGCCCGCGTTCACATGCACCACGGTCGACTCAACGAGGGCGTCGAGGGCCCAACGGCCGAGACTCGCCCTCAACACGCGGCTGGATCCGCAGTTCTCATCGGGACCTCGGACAGGCACCACAGGTCCAAGCACTTCTGTGACCACCGGCTGGTAGTGCATCCGGATGGAGTCACCGAGGAGCAGGACAGCGGTCACAGCTCAGTCCCAACCCCTGCAATGTGTCGCAAGATCATGTTGGCGTGTTACCGAGGAGTTCAGCGAGGCCTTCGGGGTAGAGAGGCCATCCACGAGCAGGAGAGACTGGATCGATCCAGCGGGCGATCAACGTCTTGTCACCCTCGACAACTGTCACTTGTTCTCGGATGTAGATGGACTCATCCACGAACCGCGCGTCGTACACGAACACGATCTCGTGACCATCGTCCCCGTCGAAGATGAACAGGTTCTCGAGCACACCGAGCAGACCCAGATCGGTGATCTCCGCAGACAGCTCCTCGGCCACTTCCCGGCGGATCGCTCCGTTGCTTGTCTCACCGAACTCAACTCTCCCACCGACAGGTACCCAGAACCGTTGCTGCTTGGTTGGATCGAAGTCGTCGATAGCGAGCAACCACCCGTCGTTCCTGAATACGCAGATGGCCTTGACGCGGATATACCCAGTGAGTGGATCGTCCATGAACCGACGATACCGGTCCGCTCTCGCCCAGGGTGGCGAGACAGCCGATCGCGTCGGCGTCGAGGTCCTCGGCAACATCGCAGCCATGGAGTCCGCCATCGAGCTGGCAATCCACGCAGAGCGGTTCTCAGTTGCCGATCTGTTGGAGATCCACCGAGTCCTGCGGCACCGTCCGCAAGGGATCTGCCTTGGACTTGCTCATTCACATTCTCCCTGGAGTCCCCATCCTGACTGTGGAATCAGCCGCCGGGCTCGTCAACCGCTCCGACGTCGCCACCGGAGCAGCCGTCAACCGCCTCGTCGACGCGGGAATCCTGACACAGCGAAACATCGGAAAACAGCGTTACCGCATCTTCGAAGCACCAACCGTCCTCAACCTATTCACATCATTGGAACGCGCTCTCGCCAGCCCCACTGGCGACACCGCAACCGACGACCCGATCCGACCGGTGCCGCAATCTCCGCCCACACGGTGACAGCCAACACCTCCGCCGGTGGTTGTGCCAGGCCTCATCGCCGTCTCACTGGTCTTTCCGGTGTGGGGACTGTGCTCTGACCTCGCAGCTCGCGAGTTACTCAGTGAGACGACGGGTCGTTGGGGTTACACCCAGGTGGCCGCCCAGGCGCCACTGGTCGATGCGTTCCGGGATCGATTGATCGTGGAGTTCTCCTGGAGACGGTCCGCTGTCCACTCGGTCTCGAAGCTTCGCTGACCGCCCGCTTCCGAGCCGACGGAATCGGCACGAAATACGAGCTCGGCCGACGACCATTAACGACATCCGACGTGATGCCTTCCTCATCGAAACGGAGATGTCGGTCAGGCTGGTGGAAGGGCGAGTTGATGACGGGGTTCTCGATGATGGCGTCACGTGGCACGACCGGGCCTCCCATCGCAGTGGCCTGTGTGTCCGCGCCGCCGAGCAGACCATTGGTGAATGTGCTCGGCTTGTTTGGCAGGTGCAGTCGTCGTTCGTAGTAGCGATTGCAGTTTCAAACCCTCCGGCGTCTCGTGACCCAGGTCGAACCGGCTTGTCGATACAGAAGAACACAAATCACTTGATCGTCAAACAAGGCCTCGCCCTGCCGTGCGCTCTGCGTCTCTCGCCCGTGCCCGGCGCTGCTCGATGCTGTGGAAGATGCGTCGTTCGAGCTTGGCGTACTCCTCTTGGTCACCCGGGTCGTCGAGCTGCCGGTCTCGACGCGGGTCAAGCTGGGTTCTCCGTGCGACCGCGGGCTGGTCGATCCAGTCACGACCGATGGCTTGGGTGAGCACATCGAGGGCGGTCTGGTTGTCGTCGACAGCGACGTAGGCGTCGTTGCCCTCTCGTCCTCGGGTCATGGGGGTGTAGATGCCGCGGCTGTCGGTGGGTGCATCGACGAGGAGGAGGGCGACATCGACGGTCCGGCCTTGGGTGGCGTGGCTGGTCTGGGCGTAGCCCAGTTCGAGATCCTCGGCCACATACTTAACCGGGAGCCGAATCGCGCCGGTGCGCCCGGCGAGGGTGACGGTTGAGTCGGGGTGGATGTTGGTGATGGTCCAGTGGTCACGGTTCTTGACCATCTGCCCGCGGTCGGTACGAAGGCGTCGGTCGTTGCGGCGGGTGACGACTTCGTCGCCGATCAGCATCGACTCATCACCAACTTGGAGAGAAGGTTTGGCGGGGTCGAGTTCACCTGCCTCAAGGCGGGTATGTTGGGCGAGCCGGTTGAGTCTGGCGACGGTGTCGGTGTTGTTGGCCATGAGCGCCACGGTCTCGCCGCGTCGGCGGGCTTGCTGCCAGGCGGTGATGACTTCTTCTTCCATCTGGTTGAGCGTGCCGCCGTGGAGGCGTCCGTGCTGGTCGTATTCGGTGAGCACGATCGGGTCGCCGTTGCGGAGGCGGAGACTGGCGTGGCGTTCCCAAACGTGGCGGAATCGATGGACGTGGTCAAGCTCGGCACACCCATGAGCATCGACAAGATGGCCGAACATGCCGCCGCGACCCACGGCGGAGAACTGACGGGGATCACCGACGAGGACTACCCGCCATTCGCTCTGGTCGGCGAGTCCGGCGAGCTCTGCCAGGTTGGCGGTGGCGGCAGTTCCTGCTTCGTCGACGATCACGGTGGCCCCTGCCGGCAGATCGTACGCTGGGTCGGGTGGTCGCGTCGTATGGCGATGTTCGGATAGGAGTTTGTCCAACGTGTCGGCTCCCATGCCGGTCTCGACAGCGAGCACGTCGGCTGCCGCCGCGGTGGGCGCTACCCCGAACACGGGGCGACCTTGGGCTCGAAGTTCGGTGACGGCGGAAGCCAGCATGGTGGTCTTGCCTGAACCTGCGGGACCGACGATCAGCTCCAACCCACGGTGACCGGCAACAACTGCCGCCGCCTCCGCCTGTGTCGGGGTGAGTCGCTCCCCGTGGCGGATGATCGGATCTGCCGGAGTGTGGCCATCACGGCGCCGATCGGCCCAGGAGATGAGCTGTTCCTCCTCGTCGAGGATGGCCTCGGTGGTGAGGGTACGTTCCACAGCAGATTCGTTGATGGGTCGACCGTCACGCCGCAACGCCGCACCTGCAGGGATCGGCCGGGACACATCGACGCAGCGGGCAGTGGTGACGTGGTCGGCGAGCCGCTGAAGAAAGTCGGTCAGTTCTGCGGAGTCGGCGGTGGTCGTGGTGGGTGTGGCTGCCGCCATTTCTCGGATCAGCTCGGCAGGTCGCCATGTCGACTGGCGCTCTGCGAGCGAATCGAGGGCCAGTTCGACCAACCGGGCGGCGGTGGCGGCGTCGATCCCTTCGAGGCCACGCCGACGGCCGACAACGGCTTCGATGATCCGATCTGGGTCCCGACCCAACGCCCGTACTCGTTCCTGCCACTCTTGGCGCAACTCGGCAGCGGAGATTCCGTGGGGCTTTGCCGGTCGGCTGTCTATGGCCGCTTCCCGCTCCAACTTCCATCGTTCGCTGGGTGTCGGGTTCCTTGCCAGGTCGGCGCGGAAGCGGGTGAGCTTCTCGCCGAGGCGACGCTGGAGGTCCGTCGTGCGTTGGGAGAACTCGGCCAGGATCTCGGGGTCGATGTCGGCGATTTCGGCGATGCCGTGCTCGGGCGATGCCCAGCGGACGCCGAGGCGCCGGGTCAGCTCGGAACGCAGCGCGGCGTGATACAGCGCGGAGAGGGTCCGCTGGTCGACCTTGATGGTGCGGGCATCCAGGGCCAGCCAGCGTCCGTCAGGTGCTCGGACCCGGTTGGCGATCACCGCATGGGTGTGCATCTGGGGGTCCAGCTTGCGGCTGGTGTGCTGACGGAACACGCCGACCACGATCCCTTCTGTATCGACACACACGATGTGGCCGCGGCGACGCATCCGGGTGTGGGCGTGGGTCTCGACCCAGCCGAGTACCGCCTCCACTGCTCGCTCGTGGGCCTCCACCACGTGTCGGCGCACGTCCGGTTCGCCGAGCGCGAACATGACGGAGACCGACTTGGGGGCGGAGAACGTGGCGTCGTACCCACGGACCGACTCTTCGCCCATGCGACGACCGAGGTCCTGTCCGGTCGCCGGATCGTGTCCGGCCATCACCGCCAGGAACGCCTCTGGGTCGATCTCATCCGAAAGACCGAGTCGGTGGGCGCCACGACCCCACCATCGGCCCGGAGGCTCGTCGCCGTCGAGGTAGTAGGACGGCAGGTGCTCGGTGTAGTAGCGCCCCGCCCCCGTCCCCTTCAGCGTGGTCACCCGGACCGTCACGAGACGCCTCCTCGCCCGCTACCGCAGGTGTGCACTCGTCTGTCGATCTTCGGCCGATTTCGAGGTTGGTTCTTCATCTGGTTTCCGTCCTCAGCTCGCGGCTGGTTCGGTGTCGAGAGGTCGAGCTGGTTCGCCATTGCTTTGCGGCAAGGTTGGCTTCGGCCGGTGGCTTGTGTTCGCTTGCCGGGTGATGTTTCAGTGGGCGCGCTCACCGGTGATCGTGGCGGTGCGCCCGGCGCCGAGGCTTGGCTTGCCTTTTCTACCGGTTCCGGACGGGGAACGTCAGGCAGTTCAGCACCGAGCAGCTCTTCCAACGATCGTCTCGGCACTCTCAGGACATGGCCGAGGTCGATCACCGGGAGGCCGGATCGTCCGCCGGTCTCCCGCCACTCCCTTGCCATGGCGTAAGCCTTGGTCCGCCCGATTCTCAGCAACTCGCCCGCCTCCTCGACGGTCAGCAGCAGTGGGAGCCCTCCGGTTGACACAAGCTGTATCCTTTGCCTTCAGTGCTTATGTCTTGTATCATAACAGAGTGTTGACACATTTCCATCACAAGCAACAGGTTGTGTACGATGTGGTGATGTCCCCCAATCCCCACTCATCGCCATCACCAGAAGTCGACCTCAACCAGGCCGTCGCCTACAACATCCGAGAGGCCCGGCTGCTACGTGGCTGGACCCAGGAAGAGCTCGCCGACCGGCTCGAGCCCTATCTCGGCCAGCGGCTCACCCAAGCTGGCGTCTCGTCCATCGAACGGGCCTGGGACGGTGAGCGGCGCCGAGAGTTCGACGCCCACGAGCTGCTGATCTTCGCCATGGTCTTCGACCTGCCGATCCTGTGGTTCCTCCTCCCCCCACCCGGCGACCACCGGGTCATGCGATCCACGACCCGACCCGTCGATGAGCTGTATACCTGGCTGCTTGGACGACCCGATCAGCTTGAACCGGTCTACGAGCGGCTCCGCCAGCTCGGCATCTCTGATCCCACCGCAGCGGAAGACACTGTGGAGAAGATCACCGGCGTCCCCGCTACGGCAAAACAGTGGGGCTACCGGGAACGCCGCAAGGAGCTGCTCCTTGCGCTCCTCGACGAACACGCGGACTCGCTCGACAACGCCGTCGACGAACTTGGCCGCTGGGTCGACCATCTCCGCCAGGTCGGGATCCGAGGGTTCATCGCCGAGCACACCGGCGACGAAGACTTCACCTACCCGAAAGGAACAGCTCCCACCGCGAAGGGTGCGCCGCCTGCCGATGCGGAAGAGCCGATACCAGGCGACACAGGTGAGCACCAGCAATAAGGAGAATCGGGATGAGAGGCCACATCGCCAAGAAAGGCAACCGCTACTACGTCGTCATCTACGAGGGCGTCGACCCGGCAACCGGCAAGGGACGCCACCGCTGGCACGCCGCCGGCCCCACCCGCAAGGGAGCCGAGCGCCTGCTCGTCGAGTTGGTCAAGCGGCATCACGACGGTGAGTACCGCCCGCCGCAGAAGATCACCCTCGGCGAGTACCTCGAACGCTGGCTGCCGACCCAGAAAGCCAGACTCGCTGCCTCGACGTTCTCCTCGTACCAACGAAACATCAGGCTGCACGTCGTTCCCTACATCGGCTCGATTCCGCTCCAGCGTTTGATGCCTGAGGATCTCGATGGCCTCTACGCGCACCTCCTCGACGATGGAAGACGTAACAAAGGCGGCGGGGCGCTCAGCCCCAAGAGCGTCCGACTGGTACACAGCGTCATCCACAAGGCACTCGCCGACGCCCACCGCAAGGGATCGGTGACCCGCAACGTCGCCGACGTCGCCGACGCACCGACGATCTCCGCCGGGGCCCGCCCGAAGATGAAGGCCTGGAAGGCCGACGAACTCCGACGGTTCCTCGAACTCGTCGAAGACCATCCACTGCATACAGCGTTCTACGTCAAGGCGAACACCGGGATGCGCCGCGGCGAACTGCTCGGCCTCACCTGGCGCGCCATCGACTTCGACAACGCCAGGCTCTCCGTCACCCAGACCGTGACCGCGCCCGACTACAAGATTGATGTGTCCGACGTCAAGAGCGCTCACAGCCTCCGAACCATCGACCTCGACGCACGCACCGTCAGGATCCTGCGAACGTGGCGGAAACGGCAACTCGAGGAGTACATGGAGACCGGTGTCAGGACCGATGACTCAGGCTTCGTGTTCGCCCGTCCCGACGGATCACCTATCCACCCCGACTACTTCTCCCAGACCTTCGACCGGCTCCTCGCCAAGCTCGACCTCCCCAGGATCCGACTGCACGATCTCCGGCACACCCACGCCACGCTCCTCATCAAGGAGGGGGTGCCGGTCAAGGTCGTCAGCGAACGCCTCGGCCACGCCAGCGTCGCCTTCACCATGCAGGTCTACCAACACGTCCTGCCCGGCATGCAAGCCGACGCGGCGGCGACGTTCGGGGAGATCGTGTTCGGGATCTAGCCAGCGGTTCGGAAACTGTCATGCCCGACAGGTAGGGTGACGCAGATGACGCAGTACAAGAACCAAGGTCCCTGGTACCAAAGAATCTCTGAATCCGGCCTTCCAGATCTGCTCCCCGAGGTCTTGTCGCAACTCGACTCGAAAGATGCCGCGGACCCCGCCGAACAGGACCATGTCGATCGACAGCGTCGCATCGCAGAGACGATTGGTTGGGTGATTGAGAACACCGACCCCATGCTCATCGCAGGCACCACGATCACTCAACTTGCGAACCATGTTCGTCAGGGTCGCGAACACCTAAGCCAGTGGGTCACGTCTGGAGTGAGCGAGCAATTGGTGACCCACGCCGCGACACAGTTCGATGCAGCGCTGGCAGTACTGGGTGCCATACCAATCACGACAGAGATGGCAGAATCATCTGCCGAGATCACGAGCCTTCGTCGCTCAGTCGGTCAACACCGTGCACAGGTGGATCGGGAAATCGAGGATCTACGAACGGCGAGCACGACAGCTCAAGAGCAGTTCACCGCCCAGGCCCAGAAGGCCACAACACGCGTGGCAGACCTGGAGTCTGAGATCACAAGACTCGAGGAGGAACTGAAGCAGATCGTCGCCTTGGCTCGAGACCAGGGCAATCAGCAACAGAACGCCTTCGCGTCTGCTCAGACTGAACGCCAGGAGGCGTTCAGTCGTATGTTGGAAGAGAAGCGGGAAGAAGCAACTGCCGAGGTTGAGGCCGTACGTAAAGAGTCGGTGCAGCAGCTCTCCGAAACAAAGACGACTGTGACCAACGAGCTTGCCGAAGTCGAAGCAGTCAAGAGCCGAATCGAAACCATCCTCGGGATCGTCGGAGAAGAGGCGCTCGTCGGCACCTATTCGAAGAATGCCGACAAGGACCAAAGGGAGGCCGACAGATGGCGATGGCTCGCTCTCGCTGCTGTTGTTGCCGTAGTGGCCATCGGCATCTGGATGGTGATAGCCGCCGTGCGACCAGGAACCGAGTGGGACCTCTTCGCCGCTAAGGCTCTATTGGCTTTGCCAGTCGCAGGCGCGGCCGCCTACGCGGCGAAGCAGTCTTCCGAACACCGCTACGCACAACGCGAAGCAGAGCATATCGCTCTTCAACTCGCGGCTCTGAAGCCCTACCTCAACGATCTTGAGCAGGCAACTGATCGAGATCGGCTCCTCGGCGAAATCGCCCATCGTCTATTCGGACAACCCCGACGCTACCCAGGAGAGAACGCGACACCTGAGTTCGGTGACGGCCCGGGGACACTGAATCAGGTCATGGCGCTGCTTCAACAGCTCGCGAAGATCAAGGCCTAACGCGACAGCGACCTTGATCAGAGAATGTGGCGGATCACCTGACACACCGCAGATACACATACCAGAGCCAGTGACCAGTGCGACGGGTTAGCCGCAGGAGAACAACCGTCGCCCAGCATCCGGAATCGCGTCCCGAACCTGTCACACACCAACCAACCGGGACCACAACGACCATCATGAACTGGAGCAGCACACAGGAACCGTCGTCGCAACTCGGGTCACTCGTTAGAAAATCCGTTAGAAGACCAGGGTCAATCCGGTACCCGGACGCGAAGAAACCCCTGAGAAATGTAGGATTCCCAAGGGTTTCTTTCGTAGCGGGGGCAGGATTTGAACCTGCGACCTTCGGGTTATGA
>JAACED010000062.1 GCA_011682695.1 Gammaproteobacteria bacterium | reverse complement strand
TCCAGATTCCCGTCGACGTCGTTGGCGACCACATCGATCACCACCAACGTCCCCTCAGGCGTCGTCGCCGAATCATCAACCGCCACCGGCGCCAGATACGATTCGAGGTCGGCCAGAACGGCGTCGGAGACTGCACCGGTACCACCGAGGACAACGATCCTGGCGGTTTCGAGTCGGAGGAGTTCTTGGCGAGTCTCCCCCGGGATCACGTTCTGTCCGACCAGCAGCATGGGCCCGCCTTGGTGGGCTGCTGCAGGTCCTCCTGACATGGCATCCGGGTAGTTGAGACCGGTCGCGATGTAAACCACGGGGACTCCCGGAGTGAAATAGTCCTGGGAGATGGCTGCCGCGGTCGCATACCGATTCGGACCTGACAAGCGTCTCACCGCGCCGGTCGTGTAGGTCGCGAGGGCCGACTCGACCGACGATGAAACCACCCCGGTCCCTCCGAGAATGACGATCTCATCCGGCGCGAGCCGCTGAAGCTCAGCAGCGGTGGCGGCAGGAATCGAGCTGCCGACGAGAAGAATCGGTCCCCCTCTGAGTGCTCCAACGGGACCGCCCGCGAGCGCATCGGGAAAGTCCAGCCCGGTAGCGATGTACGCGACGGGAACTCCGGGCGCAAACGTGGCCGCAGACACGGCTGCGGCGGATGCATACCGATCCGAACCTGACAAGCGTGTCACCGCGCCGGTCGTGTAGGTCGCGAGGGCCGACTCGACCGACGGCGAAACCACGCCGGTCCCTCCGAGAATGATGATCTCAGCCGGTGCAAGCCGCTGAAGCTCATCAGCGGTCGCTTGCGGAAGGGTGTCGGTGGCTACGAGAAGGATCGGGCCGTCGCCGCCCGTGGCCGCAGCTCCGGCAAGGGCGTCGGGGAAGTTGAAGCCGGTGGCAACGTAGGCCACCGGAACGCCCGTATCGAACGCGGCCGCGGACACCGCCGCCGCTGTCTCGAATCGGCTGGCGCCCCAGATTCGCTCCACTACGCCCTGGGTCAGCGACCCGTAATCCGCGGCGTTGGCCTGCGACAGTGGCACGACGGCCGATCCGATGGTGATCCACAACGTCACTGCAATGATCGTCGACCTTGCCCGCAGCAGTCGCCAAAGGGCAGAGATCAGACTCTTGGACGTCATGGCATGCCTCCCCGCGTGCACCGAATTTGGTCAGGCAACCACTGTACGTAGTCATTCCGGCAATATCAAGAGGTCCTGACTGTGGAAGTTCGACGCCCCACTGCCCGATAGCCGCCACCGACACCGGCCTGTCCTCCAATCGCGTGCGTCAGACTATCGGCCGTCTTCCCGCTGATGGGTGCGGCGATGTTGAACAAGCAGTCGGCGAGGGCGGTGTACTCGGGTGCGTGGACACAACTCCGAGAGAACTTCCCCGACATTCCGACTCCGCCTCGCCCATCGAGACCGACGCGATTCGCTCAGCGCTTCAGCACGCGCTTGGCGAGCCTTCGGGCACTTCGGTACCAGCCGTACAGACCCGACGTCGCATCGTTGAAGGGAATCTCGAGCAGTTCGGGCCACTGGGACGTAATGACATCGTTGACGACTCCATAGTCGCGGCGGTACGAGGACGGAAGGCTCATCAGCGCTTCGAGAAGGCGGCGATCGGAAAACGGGTAGAACACGAACTTGGAAGCATCGGGGTATCCGTACGTGAGAAAGCCGCCCCAACCTCCGAAGCGCAGCTCCAGAGCCCGGACATCGAAAATGGTGTACGGATCGTCAACCGGTAGGCCTTCGAACCACTGTCCACCACGTTCGACAACTTCAGGCCATGTCGGATAGTCGCGCATCTCGAGCACTCTCGAGATGGTGAGACGCTCAGCTTCGTCATCGAGTTCAAAGAACACCGGCATGCGGGTCATCTCTGCTCCGGTCCCCGCGATATATGGCATGGTCGGGTCCATGCCGGACATCGTGTTCACTGCTGACTGACAGCGTGCATCGGCAGCGGCCATACCCCCGGTACGGTACAGGAGCCTCTCCACATCCCGGTCTGTGGCCGGCCGTCTGTGAATCACGCGGTGGCGGATCTTCATCGTCCTGGCGATGTGACGGGCTACGGCCACATCAATACGCCCGTCATGATCGGGAATCTCATAGGTGACGAATTCGATATCGGATATGAGGCCCCGGGCGCAGGCGAGCATGAGACGCGTGTCCATCCCCGCAGTGAGCGACATCTGAGTTCGTCCGGTCTCCACGACGGCTCTGATGTTTCGACGAATCCTCTCTGTGACGAACTCGATGACTTCTCCGATGTCCGTTGTGAACACGATCGGTGCCCGCGGCCAGTGACGAACGGCCCGCCAAGTCGAGAGGTCCAGGTAGTGATCGGGCGGCAGCCAGTCCACCGACATGCGCACCGTGAGACCGAAGTGGAGATGGGGATCGTATTCGAACGGGCCCCTGCCCCTTGCGAACGCGAGCCGATCGTCGCCAGCTTCGGCGTATGGAATCAGAAACGCGGACGATGCAGCGATTCTCTGATCCGCGCTGAACATCACGCCAATGGAGCCGGCACCGTCGAGATAGAGTCGAGGCACGTCGAGCCCAACGATGATCGCCGCGAATCGACCCGCAAACTCGTCCAGAAGGCTCTCAACCAGGTCTGTACCGACCGTTCGAGATCGTGAGCCCACCTCGAAGTCGGCAGTAAGAAGTGCGCCCGTTTCCACGATCGGCTGACCCAGGATCCATCCGACGGGATCTCCCTCGCTGGTGATGTGCATCACCGGGAGCGCACGATCGTAGACCAGATGCCAGGATCCAATCGCCTCTTCGCGCCATCCGGTCGGCGTCGCGATGGCCGCTTCCGAGAGTCGAAACTGGCCCACGAGTTCGGATTCATCGAATCGTTCGATGAGTTCGTGTGGCCACATCACCTCGGCATCACCGATGTCGGGGCGCCGCCTCAAAGACCAGATGTGCTCTGCCACGCTCCCCACCGTCCACCGTCCCCGCAAGCCTACACAGGACAGCCACTGCGTCTGACCGTGATGCCCACTCTCAGCGTTGCTTATCATCCATCCGAGAGAGAGACCCTCCTCGACGCAGTCACAAACCGTCTGGCACGGCTGCGGAGGCGCCGACACGCGCCGTACACTCCAAAGGTAGCGCTGTTGTACGGGAATTCGGCAAGTTCCGGCCATGTGTCGGCGACAACATCGTCGGTGAGCCTCTGGGCACGCTTGTAGTCGCCTGGCAATCGCAGAATCGCGTCGATGATCCGCCGATCGTTGAACGGATGGAAGTGGTAGCTGCCGGCGCGGGGGAAGCCAAACGCGTACCACGAGTCGTATCCGCCGGTTTCCTGCTCGATCTCGATGAGGTCCAGAATCGTGAGAGTGTTCTCGACAGGAAGCTCCTCGAACCATCGAGCCCCGCGGCTCGTGATCTCCGGACGCCTCGGAATCCCTCTGCGGGCCAGGAACTCCTCGAGGCCAAAGTCGGTGCCCGCCCGATCATCGGGCTTCCAGTGGTTGGCTCGTCCGATCTCACCGCCGAGTCCCATCAGATACGGCTGGTGTGGATCCAGCTGCGCCATCGTTTTCACTGCCTGCTGGGCTCTCGGGTCGCGCAGCATGCATCCTGTGCGATATGCGTATTGCAGCATCTCGAATTCGCTCGCTCTGCGACGGCGGATAGGTCGATGATGCAGCCCGAGGTCGCGCGCGATGCGCGGTGCGACATTGCGATCCGTCCGGCCGATACGGTCGGGTAGCGTCAACGTGACCAGCGTGATGCCGTCCAGACAGTCACGGGCGCACGCAAGCAGCATCCGTGAGTCCCGCCCGGCGGTGAGTGACATCTGCACTGGTCCGGCACCCACGACTGCACCAATGTTCTTCTTCAGCGCCTGCTCGATGCACTGCACCAACCCTGACGGACGGTCGGCCACGTCGAGTTCTCCGGTCGGCCAGTGACGGATCCCGTGCCACTCTCTCAGGTCCAGGTAGTGATTGGGCATCAGCCACTCGACCGAGTGGCGGAGCGTCAATCCAAATGGGGAGTACAGGCGACCTCCAGGAATGGACAGCGCCTCTATGAGATCGGCCCGGTCCTCGGTCTCGGAGGTGTAGGGGATGAGAAATGGAGAGGAGGCAGCTATCCCTTGTGAAGAACAGTACAGAATCCCGAGTGACCCCATCGGATCCAGGTACACCCTCGGATTCGACGGGAAGAGCAAGAACGTGACGAACCGGCCGGCCAACGCGTAGAGGATCCGCTCGATCTCCCGGTAGTCGGGCACGGTCGTATCGATCGGCAGATCGACATCTCGACTGATCAGTGTTCCGTCCGACGATACGGGATAACCCACGATCCAGCCGACCGGCTCACCCGCCGCCGTGAGCTGCATCACCGGAATCGCGTGGTCGCACACGAGTTGCCAGCGCCCAATCCATCGTTCGGCCCATCCGTCCGGAATCGGCATTTCCGCCGCCGAGAGCCGATAGTGACCGACCAAATCCTCGGCGCTGAATTGCCCAGCGAGTTCAGACGGTGCAGCACCGATGACGGGACCGTCGGCATCGGTGTGTCGCCTCATGTCCCCCCCTCAACGCGCGCAGCGCTCCTGAAATCACCCTACTCCCTCCTTCTCTTCTTCCTTACTCTTTCCTCGAGCTGCTTCAGTTCGCAGCATGGACACTCGGACACTCGGCGCAAGGATCCCCGTAATGGCGGGTGGGCCAAGCGGCTCTCTGATACCGCTGCCGTCTGATCTACCTCAAGACCTTCTTGGCGAATCTCCTAAACCGCTGATAGGCGCCGTACACCCCGAACGTTCCTTCGTTGAAGGGGAAGCGCCTAAGTTCCGGCCACGTCGCGGCGATGATGTCGTGAACCAGCAGTTGATTACGCCGATACTCGGGCGGCAGCCGCAGCATCGCTCCGAAGATTCCTCGGTCGTTGTAGGGAAAGAGGTGATATCTGCCTGCGTGCGGAAACCCGTACATGAGAAACCCATTCCATCCGCCGAGGCCTCTCTCTATCTGAAGGAGATCGAGCTTCGTGCGTGTGTCGTGTACTGGAAGTTCCTCCAGCCAGCGTCGGGCGCGAGCCAGGATCTCCGGATGCGGCACTATCTTCTTCCGTTTGAGCACGCTCTCGGCTGTCAGCGGAGTCGACGGCGTATCGTCGGAACGCCAGTAGAGGCCACGGGCGACTTCGCCACTCGTGCCGAGCAGATACGGTTTGTTCGGGTCGAGCCGATCCATTGCCCGTATCAACCGGCGACCTCTTGGTTCGTCCACGATGCACCCGGTCCGGTACACCCACCGAGCATCGTCGAGACGCGTGTGCTTCGATGCTCGAATGAGCCGATGGCTGAGCCCGAGACTCCGAGCGATCCGCGGCGCGACATTTCGGTCGGGTCGGCCGATGGTGTCGGAGAGTGAGAATGTGATGAAGGTGATGTCATCGAGGTACTCACGGGAGCAGGCCAGTAACGCTCGCGAGTCCTGTCCGGCGGTGAGCGACATCTGCGCCGGTCCCGAGCGGACCACCGCACCGATGTTCTTCCGGATTCCTCTCATGATCTCGCGCACCATCGTCGCCGGGTCCTCGACGTATTCGATATCGCCGGTCGGCCAATGCCGCTTCACTGTCCAATCCGTGAGATCCAGGTAGTGGTTCGGCATGACGTAATCGATCGATGCTCGTGGCGTCAGTCCGAACGGGTAGATCGCCTCGGAACCGGGGACTCCGAGCGCCTGAACGAGCTCGGTTCGGTCGTCAGGTGGCGAAGTACGAGGGATCAGGAACGGGGAAGAAGCGACGATTCTCTGATCGGCGCTGAAGAGCACCCCCAATGAGCCCATCGGGTCCACGTATACCCGAGGCCGATGAGGTGCGAACAGAAACGCCACGAACCGCCCACCGTGCGAGTACAGGATTTGCTCGACTTCCTCTTCGTGTCCGGCATCCCCATTCTCGAATGACCAGTCGAGATCCCCGATGACCATCGTCCCTTCGGGTGACACCGGATAACCCACCAGCCACCCGATCACGCGGTCTTCCATGATGATCCGCCTCGCTGGAATCGCACGATCATGCACGAGCTGCCAAGGCCCGATCCGGTGCTCTCGCCAGCCGTTCGGCACCTCGAGAGAATCCGAGGACACACGAAACTGCCCGACCAGTTCCGTCACGTCGAAGAGCCCTTCGTACCGTGAAGGTAGGTAGGACGTTCCGTCCGTCGGAAGGTCTTGGCGACGCTTCACGGTGGGAACGGTACCCGTTCGTCCAACCGCTATGCCACTGACACGACGATTGCGGCGACACAGTCGCCGAGCAGACGAGCGAAACTCGCCTCTGGCCAGCGATCGTGGCCGGCCCGAGCCGCCTTCCGTTGTCACGTCGTTCCGAGTGGCGGGACTGTGCCACTCTCGACGAGGCCGCTAGCATGATCACGCAGAGTGGCTCGACGCGTTCCACGCACATCTGCGATCGCCCACGGCCTGATCTTCTGAAGCCGACGACAAAGTAGCCATGTGAAACCGATGCCGCCGAGAAAACAACGGATCAGGGCCGCGTGGAACTGGCTCCTCCATCCCAGCGGGAGTCTGACGAACCGCACCATGAACGCCGGCGTCTGGGCGTTCGCACTCACAATGACGATCCGTGGCCTGCGTACGGTGCGCGTTGTCATTCTTGCCCGGCTGTTGTCACCTGCCGACTTCGGCCTGATGGGGATTGCTCTGCTGACCCTCGCGTTCCTCAACACATTCACAACGACCGGTTTTGACCAGGCCTTGATCCAACGCAAGGGAGATATCGACAGCCATCTCGATGCGGCCTGGACGGTCGCGATCCTCCGCGGGTTCGTGGTCGGTGGCGTCGTCATCCTCGCAGCTCCGCTCGTCGCAAGCTTCTTCCACACCACCGCGGCGACAGGCATCCTGCGCGTCATGGGACTCAGCATGGTCATCTCGGGCTTCAAGAACGTGGGAGTGATCTTCTTCGACAGGGACCTCCAATTCCGCCGTCGATTCGAGTACCGATCGATACCGCATGTCATCGATCTCGTCGTCGCGGTCACCGCCGCTTTGATCTTGCGGAGCGTTTGGGCGCTGGTGCTCGGTGTCCTAGCCCGGGAAATCTCGACGACGATCGCTTCCTACATCGCGCATCCCTACCGGCCACACCTCAGCTTCGACCGTCGCAAGATGCGCGAGCTTCTCAGTTTCGGTATCTGGGTGTTCGGCTCGGCCATCCTCTCGTATTTCATGGCAAACCTCGACGACATCGTCGTGGGGCGCGTGCTCGGAGCGACCATGCTCGGGTTCTACACGACGGCGTACACCTTGTCTTCGTTCACGAGCCACCAGATGACGGGTGTCATCACCGAAGTCGCGTTCCCTGCGTATTCCAAGCTCCAAAGCGACAAGGAACGTCTCCGCAACGCCTACCTTCGGACACTGCGCGCCGTCGCACTGGTCGCGTTTCCGGTCGCGGCCGGCCTGTGGTTCGTGGGGCCTCAGTTGGTCGGCACGTTCATGGGCGCCAAGTGGCTGCCATTGATTCCCGCCTTCAACGTCTTGCTGCTGTGGGGCCTGTTGCGATCGATCGGGTCGACAACGAGTCCTCTCCTCTTCGCGGCAGGCAGGCCCGACATCAACACGAAGCTTCAACTCGTAATGGTGCTACTCCTGGCAGTAGCGATCTACCCCTTCACCATCCAGGGCGGCATCGTTGGCGCTGCGTGGGCAACGGTCGTTACCGGGGTTCTTCCCGTCGGCTACGTACTCCTGTTGACTGGACGTTTCCTCGAGACCAAGCGCTGGGCCATCTTCCGAACCCTCGTCGTGCCAACGGTGTCCTCACTCATCATGATCGGTGCACTTGTCCTTGCTCGGGGTCCCCTCGGGTTCAGCGCCGGACCCTGGCTACTCGCATGGGGACCCGCTTTCGGAATCCTCGTATACGGTGCCGCCATTCTCCTTGCCAGTCGCACTCTTGGGTACAGCCTCCGGTTGCGAGCCTGATCGCCGATCTCTCACGCGAATCAACACCGGTCCGGATGACACCCGGCGTGTGAACGCCGTGGCGGTAGGCTCCCTGGAACGGCACGAGAGCCGACCTCGACCACGACGGTGGCTGGATGAGCAACATGAGCGGCCCGACACTCAGCGTGGGTATGCCCGTCTTCGACGGAGAAGCCTTCATTGCCACTGCCATCGAATCGATCCTGAACCAAACCTTCCGAGACTTCGAGCTCATCATCTCCGACAACGGGTCGACAGACCGCACACAGGAGATCGTCGGCACCTACGCAGACACCGACCACCGGATCAGGTACTACCGCCAGGCAGAGAACTTGGGTGCGGCTGCCAACTACAACTTCGTATTCACAAAAGCAACAGGTAGGTATTTCAAGTGGGCATCCCACGATGATCTGATCGCACCGACGATGTTTGAACGATGCCTCGCCGCGTTCGAGTCGTGCCCGTCCGACCTCATCCTCGTGTACCCGCGTACCACGCTGTTGACTTCCGAGGATGAACAGGACCGGCACTACGAAGATCGTCTCGACCTGAGACAGACATCCCCGCACGAGAGGCTGCACCACCTGGTCGCAAATGTGGAGCTGTGTAACGCCGTGTATGGGATCATCCGGTCCGATGCGCTCCGACAGACCCGCCTCATCGCACCGTTCGCGAGTTCCGATGAGGTGCTGCTCGCGGAGCTCGCGCTCCTCGGTCGTTTCTACGAGGTTCCCGAGTATCTCTTCACTCGACGCCTCCACGACGAACGCTCCACCGTGGCACATGCGGCTCCCGAAGATCGAACGGCGTGGTTCGACCCGAAGGCAACTCAGCGCCGCTACCTGCACAGGACCACAGTGTTTGTGGAGGACATGAGATCGATCCTCCGCTCCCCTGTCTCGGTTTCCGAGCGCATGCAGTCGCTAATCGCTCTGGGCCGGGGATACCTGCCCCGATGGTGGCGGTTGATGGCCCGAGAACTCCAACATGCCACCAGCCCGAAACGCGGGTGAGCCCATGAGATTGAGCCTCTTTGACGACGTTGCAGACGGGCACCACACCGCCTATCTGAACGGAATCGTCTCGGCGGCGCTGGATCACGGCGACTACGTGGTCGCTGCATCGCCGGAGCCGATTCCAGGATTGGACGGCAAGCGAGGACGCTGGATTCGCGTCCCCGAGACGCGACACCGCCAGGTCATCACCGGCCGACGCGTACTGAACCGCGTGATCCGGCTCTGTGCGTCGGAGCAGATCGACCTGTTTGCGAATCTCTACCTCGACAAGACGATATGGACTTGGCCGCGAAACGGGGCTCGGATCGCGAGGACCATCCATGTACTGCACCACGCACATCACTACCTCGACGATCGACGAGGTCTTGCCCGCCTCCGAACGCTCTCGGCACGAAAGCGATTGCTCTCATGGGTCGAACGCGGCGAGAGAGTCGTGGTCCATACCGTGCGAGCCTACGAGATCCTTGCCGAGTTCCTGCCCAAGGAGATGATCGTTCGAATCGGCTATCCGGTCGAAGCAGGCTCTTCGACGGAGCGCCACCCGCACGCTGACGGGACGTCCCGTTCCAGACAACTCCTGTTTGTCGGTCAGGCGCGTGTCGAGAAGGGGGCAGGAGTCCTGCTCGAGGCACTCCGATGTCTCCCCGATGATGTCGAGGTCACGTTCATCGGCCCCCAGAATCCCTCGAGGCGCGCGGAACTCGAATCCCGTGGTGGCGCCTCGCGCATCACCTGGATCGACCGGTATGTGTCGGACGCCGAACTGGCCCACTCGATCGACAGCGCCGCCCTGGTCGTGCTGCCCTACCTCGACAGCTTCGGTCGACATGGGGGTGCCTCTGGCGCACTGCTGGATACGTTGGCACGCGGGCGACCGCTCGTCACGACGTCGGTGCTCGCTCCCCAGCTCCCATCCGACTACGAAGGCGCCGTGGTGGTCGAACCTGATGATGCTCGCTCGCTTGCCGACGGCATCATGTCCGGACTCTCCCATCTCACCGAGCTCAGTCGCGGAGCAGAGAACCAGGGTCCGGCATTCATCCGCGATCAGCATTCGTTCGAAGGATATGTCCGTGCTCTGCTCGCAAGCGATGACAGCTGACTGGCATCGGTACGACTACCTTGTGGGAAACGCATCAGGCACAGAAGGCGCTCCGCATGGACAGGGTTGGCTCATCTCCCGATAAACCGGCGACCGACGCGGATAGGGTCGCACACCGTCCGCCGAGCGACGCCCCTGCTCCGGCCATCGTGATCGTCGCGTACGATCGACCCCGTACGCTCGTTCGACTGCTTGGCAGCCTAAAGCAGATTCGAATTCCGACCGGTGAGGACGTCCCGCTGGTGATCAGCATCGATGATTCCGTAGGCGCCACGATGGAGGTCGCACATCGATATGACTGGCCGTTCGGGCCCAAACGCATCATCGGACACAAGACGCTTCTTGGGCTTCGAGCGCATGTACTGGCCTGTGGTGACCTCACGACCGAGTACGGCAGCATCATGATGCTCGAAGACGACCTGTACGCTTCGCCGGATGTGTATCGCTATGCACAGGCCGCGGCGACCTTCTACGGATCGATCGATTCCGTGGCAGGGATCTCTACGTATGCATATCGACTGGACGAGTTGCTCCTCCTCGCATTTCATCCGCTGGACGATGGGTTCGATACGTTGTTCATGCAGATGCCTTCGTCGTGGGGCCAGCTCTGGACGGTCGAGCAGTGGGCCCGCTTCCGATCCTGGCAGCGTTCTTCCCAGCCCATATCCCCCGGTCGACTGCCCCGGCAGGCAGCGGAATGGCCTCCCGAGAAGTCGTGGAAGCGATCGTTCCTGGAATACCTGATCGACACGGACCGCTACTTCGCGTTTCCCCGCGCATCACTGACGTCGAACTGTGGCGACGCGGGAGAGCATTTCCGCCGTGCAACGATCAACTTCACGACGCCACTGGCGTACGGACCGCGAGACTGGCGTTTCGCTCCCTGGAGTGAACGCGCCATCCGATACGACGCATGGTTCGAACCGCATCCTGACACCATCGCTTTGAGATGGCCCGATTTCGGCGGCAGCGACATCACGGTCGATCTACGAGGTTCGAAGCAGCCGAAGCACGTCACGACGAGCAGACTGCTCTCGAGCCGTCCAAGTTCTGAGCCCGACGTGAGTTTTCCAATGCTCTTACAGCCCGAGGCCCTCAATCTCGATCTGCCGGGACAGGGGGCGTTCTTTCACCTGGGACCCTCGTCCAGCTTTGGTGAACTGCCTCCCTGGAAACGACGGCGCATGATCGAGGCACTCAACGGTGAGATCGGCAGCTCGGTCGCCCGTGGCATCCTTCTCGACCGTACGATACGCCGACTCCGGCGAGATTGGAGCGACTGGCGAACGGAGTGAGTTCGTCCTGTCGAGCCAGGTTCGAGACGGACTTGCATCCCACCACACCGACCGACCCCATGCAACGACACGACCGATGCGCAATCCCGTTCACCCGGCCCGGCACTGGCAAACTTTGGCTGCTAGGGTGGCCGAGCAGGGAAAGCGGACCGGGGGGGCCGCGTGGGGGGTTGGAAGCCATCGCGACAGCGCATTGCGACGCCGTATCTCCTCTATACGATCACGGTGCTCGTATTCGTCGGGCTCGTCCTGATAAAGCCGGCGTTTGGACCAATTGACGACTGCGGCTTCTTCACCACGGTCATGCGCGGCGTGCGAATCCCCTTCAACATCGCGCCGGAGATCGGAAGGTTCTTCCCTCTCAGCGGCCAGGAGTACAACCTGGTCGCACTGTTCTCGACAGAGCCGTTTTGGTTTTACACAGTCAACGCCGTTGAGCTGGCCATCTTCTCCGTTGTCCTCTTGAAACTCATGGGAGCCGCCACCGACAAGCCTGCGCTGATCACCGGAGTCGCCGTGCTCCTGTTTCTCTCACCCGCCTTCACAGACTCATGGTTCAGACTTCTGGTTCCTGAGCGCACGTCCGCGCTGCTTTTCGGCATCTTCCTCGTCATGTATGCAAGAGCACAAAGGACACGGAAAGCGGCACCTGTCGCCTTGGCGGTCATCTCGGGCACACTTGCTCTGTACTACAAGGAACCTGGGTTCCTGGCATTGGGCACATTCGCCACCGTCCATCTCGCAATGACGTGGAAAACCTCTCCACGCCTTCTCAAGCTCTTGGATTGGTTGCTTCTGACGGGCTCGGCAGCGTTTCTTCTCACCTACTTCATCGTCGTCTATTCGCACCGAGGCGAAGCTCTCTACGGTGCCGACAATATCGCCAGTGTCCTTATTCTGCCGCGCACCGTCTTCACCTACACAATGACCGATCCGGCTCTGATACTGGGCCTGCTACCCCTTGCTGCCTACCGGGCATCGCTCATCCTGCTGAGAAGAACGCAACCTCATCCACTCTTCGATCCGATGCTCGCCGCCGGCACGGCTTACGTCCTGGCCTATTTCGTACTCCGGCTTCGTTCTCCTCACTATCTGAGACTGCGCGGTGAGGTGGGGAGCCGGCGGTTGATAATGCTGTGTTGATGGCCAGAGCCCCTCGATACTCGGTGATTGCAACACCGCCGAGTG
>JAACED010000061.1 GCA_011682695.1 Gammaproteobacteria bacterium | reverse complement strand
CGATTACACGCCTGATACGGGGTATGTGGGGAGCGACACGTTCGACTATCAGGTGTGTGACACCGAGGCCGCGTGTGACACGGCGACCGTGACGATCTGGATGCTGTCCTCCGACGCGTTCGTGTCGGACGACTTCTTCGGGGCAGTCGACGCGGTGTGGACTGCGGTCGACCCGGACGCAGATTCGACGCTCGGTCTTTCGCGGGCGGGGAACCAGTACGTGATCGAGGTTCCCGCAGGCGCCCGGCACGATGCATGGATCGACACCGGTAACGGCATCACGTTCAACGCACCGAGACTCATGCAACCTGCCGCCGACACGAACTTCGAGATCATCGTGAAGTTCCAGTCGCAGATGACCGAACCTCAGCAGGTTCAAGGGATCATCGTCCAGCAGGACGCGGACACGTTCCTGCGGTTCGACGTGTGGGCCTACGACAGAGATGCGCTCGCCTTCGCGGCGTTCATCGACAATGGACCCGACAACTATCCGTACAGCAGTGTGGAGCCGCTCGACCACCAGCCGATCTGGCTGCGAGTCGCGCGAACAGGCGACACGTGGACGTACTGGACATCGAACGACGGTGCCAACTGGACGCAGCAACTGACATTCGACCAGTTGATGACGGTGACGCAAGTGGGCGTCTTCGCGGCGAATCCGAGTCCTTCGGATCGTCCAGCGCCCGCAACTCGAGTGATCGTCGACTACTTCTTCAACAGCGCATCGCCGATCACGCCGGAGGACGGCGGTGGGACGATCTTCGACATCTGGTACGGCGACGTCCAGCAATTCGGCAACATCGGTAACGCACAGAAGTGGATCGACCTCCTCGGCAACGTCGACGACCCCGACGGAATCGCGTCGCTGAGCTATACGCTGAACGGTGGCGCGAGCCACAGCCTGTCGATCGGACCGGATACCCGCCGGCTGCTCATGCCGGGAGACTTCAACGTTCAGATATCGACCGCGGATCCAGATCTCGTCGTCGGAGCCAACACCGTGGTCATCACCGCAGTGGACGGTCTGAGCAACCCGACCACCAAGACGGTGACGGTCAACTGGAGCACCGGCAACGTCTGGCCGCTGCCCTACTCGATCGACTGGAGCACCGTCACCGACATCCAGAACGTAGCTCAGGTGGTCGACGGACAGTGGGAGGTCAACAACAATCTGCTGACCGTGGATATCGGGTACGACCGTCTCATCGACATCGGCGATGTCACATGGGATCAGTATGAAGTGCTGGTGCCCATGACGATCCGAGGCCTCGACACGGTCAACGGATATGACTCTCCGAGCTATGGGCCCGCGCTCGGCATCCTGATGGGTTGGGACGGTCATGAGGACTGCACGGTGTTCGACGAGCCGATCTGTGATCCCTCAGCACAACCTGTTTGGGGCTGGTGGCCGTCCGGATCGCTCGGCGAGCTGCGGTGGACGGATACGTTCGAGGGGCTCCGGCTCATCGGGTTCAATCCGGACACCAGTTCCGAGCTGGCCCAGCCGCTCACCATCGGCGCGACCTACTGGTTCAGGATGCGTGTCGAGACGACGCTGGATGGCCCGCTGTACAGTCTGAAGATCTGGGAAGACGGGACCACGGAACCGGCCACTTGGCAGCTCACCGACCAGCAGGGGCAAGCGGGTGATCCGGTCTCCGGTTCGTTCCTTCTGCTCGCGCATCATGTCGATGTCGCGATTGGGAACATCACTGTGACCGCGTTGCCATGATCGGGATCGATCGAAGAGGACCCGCGGTCGTCGAGGGCCGGAGGGAGCCGTGTCACACGGCACGAGAGACATGGCGTGGGTGACATCGGAGAAGTCGTGATCGAGGCGTGTCCCGCGTGTGGCTCGTCCGATCTCGACGTGTTCACAGAGCCGACGAAGCTGCCGACGCAGAGCTGCACATTGTGGCCGGACCGTGAAGCGGCGCTCGAGTGCCCGCGGGGGACGATGTCGCTGGCGCTCTGTGGGACGTGCGGCCTGATCGTGAACGTCGCATTCGATTCGTCGCTGCTCGACTACGACGAGAACTACGAGAACTCCCTGCACTTCTCGTCCCTGTTCCAGAGTTACGCCAAGGAGCTGGCGACGGAACTCATCGAGCGCTACGACCTCCACAACAAGGTCGTACTCGAGATCGGTTGCGGGAAAGGCGACTTCCTCCGCATGATGGTCGAACTCGGAGACAACCGGGGGATCGGCGTGGACCCGAGTTATGAGGAAGACCCCACGAGACCGATCGATGATCGCCTTGCGTTCGTCAAAGGCTATTACCTCGAGGCCGACCTGCACCTGAGTCCTCATCTCGTGATTGCGCGGCAGCTACTCGAGCACGTGGACGACCCCCGGTCGTTCCTCGCTCATATCCGCGAGATTCTCGGTGACAGGAGTGATTCCGTCGTGGTGTTCGAGGTACCGAATGCGCTCGACATGTTGCAGAGCGCCGACGTGTGGGATGTCATCTATGAGCATCCCGTGTACTACACGCCCCAGGCGCTGGAGCGACTCCTCAGGTCGGCCGGTTTCACGGTGCACCACGTCCGCCCGGTCTATGAGAACCTGTACCTGGTCATCGAGGCCGCCCCATCGACTGGAGGTATCGAGAACGAGCCTCGTGTCGGCCACTTGCTCGAGGGCGACGTTCGCCGTTTCGCAACGGCATACGAGGAACGGATCGGTCGCTGGCGCGCGACGCTCCTCGACATCTCGGCGAAGAGCCGCCGGGCCGTCCTGTGGGGGGCGGGTGCGCGAGGGAACTCGTTCCTGAACGCGTTACAGATCCGGGACGAGATCCCCCTTGTCGTCGACATCAACCCACGCAAGTGGGGAAAACACATGGCGGGAACGGGCCAGCCGATTCACTCTCCCGATGTTCTGGTCGAGCAGCCTCCCGACGTGGTCGTGATCGCCAACGAGATCTACAGGGACGAGGTCGCCGCCAGTCTGGAAAAGATGGGGATCAACGCCGAGATCCTCATCGCCTGACTCCTCAGACCGCCACAACCTCTGGAGCGAGCCCGAGCCGGGTGAGGTCCGCGCCGATCTCCTCGAGATAGATGGGGTTCATCACGATCACCAGGTCCGGCGGAGAAGTCGTGAGCGACTCGGGTGCAATGATCTCCTGCCCGGTGCCCGGCATGAACTTGCCTTGCTTGTAGGGGTTGATGTCCACGACGTGGCTCACCATTCGGCCGGCTTTCAACGTGGTGAGGAAACTGACGCCCTTCGAACTGGCTCCCCACACCACCACGCGTCTTCCCGCCGCCTCTGCATCCTCCAAACGTCGTTCCCAACTTCGAATCGCGGCGTAGGCGGCGTCGGAGAACACGCGAACTCGCTTCGCTATCTGATCGAGATCGTCTTCCCCCGGGAAGTGGGCATCCGGTCCGCTGCTCGGAGCCGTCGCCTCGACGAGTAGGTACTGGTCGTCGTATCCGGTCTCCAGGGAGAGCAGATGGAAACCGGATGCACGCAGCAGGCGGCCGAGCGAACCGAGTGTGAAGTAGGAGCAGTGCTCGTAGTAGATGTCCCAGAACGCACCTTCCATCAGAATTCGCATCGTGTCGGGCACCTCGATGAAGACCACCGATCCGGCGCGGTGCTCGGCAGATTGCCTGATCAGATGCACGAAGTTGCCTACCGCCTGGATGTGCTCGAGGGTGTGGACGCAGGTGATGAGATCGCCCGTGAGTTGGGTGGTGCGCTCAGAAAAGAACTCGTTGAGGACCCTCACGTCGGCGGTGGTCTCCAGCCGTCCCTCGGTGAATGCAGGATCGATGCCCAGGCCCCGGTTGTCACCCAGTTCGCAGACCATCTTCAGGAAGTCACCCTTGCCGCATCCGATTTCGAAGACCTCCTTGTGGCGTATGCCGTAGGAGTCGATCAACCGGTTCGCCAATCTGGTCGCGAATCGGGAGAACGTCGCGGAGAACGCCTGGCTCTCTTCGTAGGGCTGGGTGTAGTCGATCAGATCCGGGTTGAACAGCTCATTCTGGATGAAGCCGCAGGCGGGGCAGAAGGCGAGTCGAAGGTCCCCGACAGGCCAGGCCTCGGCTTCCTGTCTGCTCGGCAGCAGCACACAGGAGCTCGTCGGGATCGATCGGGATTCGAAGAACGGAACGAGTCCCGTTGCTCCACAGCTCCAGCACGCCGAGGCGTGAGGTTCAGTCACGCTCGCCTGCGTTCAGTACGACCTTGTAGCCGTGGAAAGCCTCCGCGAAACCACTCGAGGACTTGCACTCGACGCCCCGGATCGTCATCAGGGAGCGGAGTGTCTCCTCGTTGAACCAGTACTTGGCATGCTGGGAGGGGAACGCCTCCATCAGATGCGCGACCTTGCGATCAGCCTGTTCCCGGGCGACCGGCAGGTACACGTTCGGCGATCCGAGATCGCCGTCGTACTTTGGGATCTCATATTCGAGGATGAAGTGGTCACGAAACGTCTGCCAGGTCAGCTCGGCCACCAGCCGGTGATCCTGGTGGGCGTCCCTGCGCCAGTGTGTGAGGATGAGATCCGGCTCGACGGCCCGGGCCAGATCCCGGAAGCGTTCCTTGAGTTCGCCGAACGTCTCGGGAAAGAAACCGTCACGGAAGTCATGTGTATCGAATCCGGCGAGTCGGTCTCCGGCGAACAGGTCGGCGCCGTGTCGAGCCTCTGTCGCCCGCTCGCCGTGCGTGCTGAACACGACCCACCGCACCGAGGCGCCGGGCAGCGCGTCGAGCAGGCGAAGAAGGGTGGCTCCACATCCGATCTCGATGTCGTCGCTGTGTGCGCCCAGACACAGGATGACCGGAGTCGCACTGTCGAGCGAGAGTGTCTGCATCGCAGTCCTTTTCCTCCGTCAGGTCCCGTTGGCGCCGTTCCACACCTGCCAGGGGGCGTGTCCGTTCCGGTACAGATCATCGAGTAGCTGCTTGTCCTTGAACGTGTCCATCGGCGCCCAGAAGCCGGTGTGTCGATGAGCGGTGAGCTGGTGATCTTTGATGAGTCGTGCGAACGGTTCGACGGCCAGCTCCTCGCCCTTGTGCACATAGTCGAAGATCGCGTTCTTGAAGATGAAATACCCGCCGTTGATCCACGTGTCGGTTGCGGCGATCGGCATGCTGTCACGTACCCACCCGTTCTCGTCGATCTGTACCGCGTGGTAGCTGCCGGGTGGGCGGATGGCGACGAAGCTCGCAACAACGTCGCGACGCTTGAACTCGTCGATGTAGCTGGGAAGGTGCAGGTCCGTGACTCCATCGGCGTAGTTGGCCATGAACACGTCCTCACCTTCGAGGTGCCGGCGGACCCTGCGCAGGCGTTCTCCGATGCTCGAAGCAGCGCCCGTATCGACGAACGTGATCGTCCAGTCGGCGATGTCGCTGTTTGCCAGCTCGATTCGCTTGCCGCCGTCGGAAAGGACGAAGTCATTCGAGACCGCTTCTTCATAGTGGAGGAAGAAGTCCTTGATGGCGTCGGCCCGATAGCCCAACGCCAGAATGAAGTCCCGGTGCCCGAAGTGGGCGTAGTACTTCATCACGTGCCACAGAATCGGTCGGTAGCCGACGGGGACCATCGGCTTGGGAATCGTCTCCGAGTAGTCGCGAAGGCGAGTTCCTTGTCCGCCGCAAAACAGTACGACTTTCATGGGGTTCCTCCGTGTCCCGCCGTCACACGTTGCATCTTCATAGTGTCTGCACCCGGGGGATGGGTACAACCAGTTTCGCACCCCAGTCCGCCGTGTAGGCGAGTTGTTTGGCGATTTCGTCTTTCAGATTCCACGGCAGGATGAGGATGTAGTCCGGTTTCGTTTCCTCGATCTTGTCGGGAGGGTAGATCGGGATGTGTGTTCCCGGGAGGTACATCCCGTGCTTGTGGGGGTTTCGGTCGACCGTGTAGTCGAGGAAGTCCGTTCGGATGCCGCAGTAGTTCAACAGCGTGTTCCCCTTGCCGGGGGCGCCGTACCCGACCACCGACTCTCCCGCTCTTCGCCGTTCGATGAGGAATTCGAGGAGGTCTCGCTTGGTCGCCTCCACCTGTTCACGGAAGAGGCGGTAGGCATCCAGGCCGCTCAATCCCGCGGCATCCTCTCGTTTGCGAAGGGTGACGACGTTGGGAGTGACCGGCTTGGAGAGATCGTCGGCATGTCTGCCGTAGATCCGCAGGGATCCGCCGTGTGTGGGCAACTCCTCGACGTCGAAGAGCGTCAGTCCGTGAGCGGCGAAGATCCGCTCGGCGGTCGAGAGCGAGAAGTAGGAGAAGTGTTCGTGATAAATTGTGTCGAACTGATTCTCACTCATGAGACGGAGCAGGTGAGGGAACTCGATGGTGACGACCCCGCCGGGGGCCAGGAGGGTCTTGATGCCATCCACGAATGAATTGAGGTCCGGGACTTGGGCGAGCACGTTGTTGCCGATAATCAAGTCGGCGGTTCTGCCTTCTGCGACCAGACGCTGAGCCAACTCCGCACCAAAGAACTCGATCAACGTATCGACGCCACGTTCCTCCGCTGCTTTCACGACGTTGGCGGCAGGTTCGATCCCGAGGGTGGGAATGCCCTTCTGGACGAAATACTGGAGCAGGTACCCGTCGTTGCTCGCCAATTCGACGACGCTCGACGTGTGATCCAGGGCTAGCCGATCGGTGATCATGTCGACGTATGCCTTTGCATGGGCGAGCCAGCTGTCCGAGTAGGCCGAGAAGTAGGCGTACTCGGTGAAGATATCCTCCGGGGGAACGTACTCCTCGAGTTGCACCAGGAAGCATTGATCGCAGACGTACACGTGAAGCGGGTAGAACGCCTCCATCTGGTTGAGCTGGTCCTCACTGAGGAAGCTTTCACAGAAAGGCGACATGCCCAGATCGACGAACGTGAAAGTGAGAGGCGCGTTGCAGAAGCGGCAGAGAGGTGTGGACGTGGTGAGCTCACCCATGTCGGTCTCCAACCGGTGTGGCATCTTTGGTGGATCGCCACCGTAGGGAGGGGGTGAGGCGTCCGTCGGCGAGGAGCCGGCGGAGGTGGCGGATCCGAAGGTATCGGCTCTCGAACTCGTCGAGAGTGAGTCCGTACCTCTGATACGCCTCGTGGAGTTCTTCGATGCCCTGGAGGACCGTCCACTGCGGTCGTGCATCGGGTAGAGCGCCGGCGATCTTGGAGAAATCGACCCGGTAGCTGCGGGTGTCGGGCTCGCCACCGGGTGCGTACACCACGCGGCTGTTCGGAACGACCTGCGCCACGAGGTCGGCGACCGCTGAGATCTGGTAGTTCTCGTCGGTCCTACCCACGTTGAAAGCCTGGTTGTGGATCACTTCTCTCGGAGCCTTGGCAACGGCAAGGAACGCTCTGGCGATGTCCTCGACATGTACCAGGGGCCTCCACGGGGTCCCATCGCTCTTGATGAGCACCTCGCCCGTCGTGAAGGCATAGGCAACGAGGTTGTTGACCACGATGTCGCCTCGCAACTGCGGTGACCAGCCGTAGGCAGTGGTGTTGCGAAGGTAGGTGGGACTGAAGTCGTCGTCGGCCAGAGCTGCAACCTCCTGCTCCACCTTGATCTTGGACACTCCATACGGCGTGACGGGCCCGAACGCCGCGGTCTCATCCACCAGTTCGTCGGTGTTGGGAGCCCCATAGAGGGAACAGGAGGAGGAGAAGATGAAGCGGGCAACGCCGGCGGTCTTCGCCGCCTCGGCGAGTCGTACCGAGGCGTGAAGGTTGATGTCGAACGTGTACTGCGGGTTGAGATCACCCAACGGGTCGTTCGAGAGGGCTGCCAGATGCATCACGGCGTCGAAGCCTTCGAGGTCCTGAGCCGTCACATCCCGCAGGTCCATGCGCAGCGCCGGCGGGTCTGCCGGTGCCGGCCCGTGGTGGCAGTCCGAGAACCAGTAGGTGTCCAGCCCAACGACTTCATGACCGGCGGCCTGGAGAAGCTGCACGAGCACTGCACCGATGTAGCCGTTGTGTCCGGTGACGAGAATCTTCATGGACGTCCTCGACTCATCGACCCGTTCCCTGTGATTCCCTGGTTCATCAAGCCTCCTCCATCCGGCTGACGGGCGGCCACCCGGAGTGGTTGGTCACACTAGACGATGGACGACTTCACCAGGTGCTTCGTCGTCCCGTTCTCACTCATCAATCGGCGACGCATGCCCGGGTCTTGAGAAGCGTTCTGAACTGCCCTTCTAGTACGCACCCCTCGCGGAGATGACTGCGGGCAACGTCTTCAACAGGATGAGGAAGTCGAGGCTTGGTTTCCATGTCCGAATGTACTCCACATCCATTTCGACCCAGGTCTCGAAGTCGAGGTCGGAGCGGCCGCTCACCTGCCATATGCACGTGATGCCCGGCTTCGTCAGCAGACGCTGCCGTTGCCACTCGTCGTACGTGAGCACTTCGGCCGGGATCGGTGGACGCGGTCCGACGAGGCTCATGTCGCCGGTGAGCACGTGGAACAGCTGAGGCAACTCGTCGATGCTGTACTTGCGCATGAATCGACCGAAGGGCGTGATCCGGGGATCCTCCCGCATCTTGAACACCGGTCCATCCACTTCATTGAGGTGTCTGAGATCGTCGAGTTCTGTGTGAGCTCCGTCTCGCATGGATCGGAACTTCGCAAATCGAAAGGTCCTACCGTCTTTTCCGACGCGGTCCTGGATGTAGAGCAGCGGTCCGGTTGAGGTCAACTTCACCGCGATGGCTGCTGCCACCAGGATCGGGGAAAGGGCGATGAGGAAAAAGATCGAGGTGACGATGTCCACGGCGCGCTTCACCGCGAGTTGCCAGGCGGGTGCAGCGAGGATGCCTTCGTCGCCTCTGAGAAACACACGGTTGTCTCTGGCGATCTCAATGACGACATCTTCACCTCTGAGGCCGAGGGCGGTTCTTTCCCTAAGGTCGATTACTACGCCATCAGACCCGTGTGTCGCTTCGCGAGCTAGGCGTTCCCCGGTTCGAGGATGGACGGAATAGTCGCGACGTTCAGTAAACGTCTGCTGTCGAGCTTGATCAACCATGTGCCCATTCGGCCCCGGCAGGGCCGCCTCCCTTTTGTCCTTGTTGCTGCCCGGTGATCCCGGGCAGTCTCATGCGCCTACGTATGAAGTCCTAGCCCCATTTGCCACGCTTGGTGGTCGTTGACCACACACTAAGCGACCTTGGCAAGGGCGGCAATGAGTCTTCCAGCCCATTTTTCCGGGTGCGCGAGGACTAGTGCGTTTGGTTCGAGACGTAGCTAGACCGGCTGCAGGAATCCCACGCGAAGTGGTCGCCGGCACTTTCCTATCCGCTCTCGAGACACTTGAGGGGAACTATCCGGGCGAAGCGTCACGAGAACGACAGGGCCGATGCGACGATGCGGTTCACGTTGGGGAGGACGGCGTCTTGGAGGTGGCGGACGTAGGGGATCTGGGTCGTTGTCGCCATTCTTCGGAACGAGGCATCGACTCCTGACTCGGCCACTACCGCTGCGATCTCTCCGGACAGCCCGAAGGTCTCGTAGTCCTCGTCGACGACGAGCACCTTGCCGGTGGCGGTTGCGGTCGTGGTGATGAGATCTCGATCCAGCGGAGCGACGGTGCGCAGATCCACAACCGTCGTCTCGATCCCTTCCTCCGCGAGGACGCCCGCGGCCTCCAGCGACCGGTGTACGCCGATGGCGAGACTGAAGATCGTCAGGTCGTTGCCGCCTCGCACGACCTTGCCGGAACCGATGGGAACGGGTTCCGGTCTTCTCCGTACTTCGCCCTCTGCACCTTCGGAGGGAACATCCAGCACGATGTTCGTTCGACGGTCCCCGGCGAGTGACGCTCGCATGAGGTCCGACAGCAGTTTGTGTTCCAGGAATACGACGGGATCGTCCGACCGGATCGCCGACAGCATCAAGCCGGCCGCGTCGGCCGGGTTCGACGGCACCACGACCTGGAGACCGGGAATGCCGGCGAGCAATCCCCAGAGTGACTGCTCGTGCTGTCCCGCATCCCCGTAACCGCCCCCGCATACAGCCCGAACGACGAGCGGGATCGGCCAGCGGCCGCCCGAGAGGGCGGGAATCATGACCGCCTCGTTCAAGAGAGCGCTGAGCGCCAGGGCGTCGCCGTCGGTGAGGTGATCTACAACACCGGCGACGATGCCCTCCTCGCCGATGCCGAGGTGGAGTTCTCCCGAGATCAGGCCTTGTGCCCAAAGGTCGCCGAGCGCGAGCTCGAAGGCACGCATGCAGGCCATCTGTCCACAGAGCCTCTCGAGGGTGTCAGGCCGAGTGCGTTTCACCTGTTGCTGAGCCTACGCGATGCGGGCGGGTGCCTCCACCCGTTCTCGTGACGCTGCACGGGAACTATCCGGGTGAGGCGTCACGAGAACGCGAGGGTGCGGGCGGTGGGACTCGAACCCACATCGGGCTTGCGCCCACCAGATCCTAAGTCTGGCGCCTATGCCAATTCGGCTACACCCGCGCGCCCCCATTCTGCCAGGCGGCGCCGGCATCTCGGCCCGACACCCGCCAACCCCGCCGTGTAATCTTCCCGTGTGTTCGCTCGACTATCCAGTTTCCGCAGCTCTTGCGGATGATCAAGGGCAAGGAGTTCGCCGGCACGGTCTCTGTCATCACCGGTGCGTCGATGGGGATCGGGCGGGCCACGGGGCGACAGGTCGTTTCTCGGGGCGGCAGCGTTGTCCTCATCGCCCGCGGCCGCCAGGCGCTCGCGGATGCGGCGGCGGAACTCACTCAACTCACAACGAGCGATGACCAGTTCGTCGAGACGATCGGCGCCGATACCACCGACGATCGTCAGGTGGCGGCCGCGCTCGGCGGCTTGATCGAACGCAGAGGAGTTCCTGATCACCTCATCAACTGTGTCGGCGGCGCCCGTCCAGGGTATGTGCATGACCTGACTCTCGACGATTTCCGGAACCAGCTGGAACTGAACTACATGGGACAGCTCCTCCCGACGCTCGTGCTCATTCCTCATTTCGTCGAGGCTCGCAGAGGTCACGTGTCGTTCGTCTCGTCGATGATGGGGTATTTCGGCATGATCGGCTATAGCGCCTACGCGCCCTCGAAGTTCGCCGTCGTTGGTCTCGCCGAGTCGTTGCGGCACGAACTCAAGCCGTACGGAATCGGGTTCTCCATCCTGTTTCCGCCCGACACCGATACCCCCGGCCTGGCGAACGAGAACAAAACGAAGCCTGCGGAGACGGCGATCATGTCGGAGGCAGCCGGGCTCCTGTCTCCCGACACGGTTGCCCGTACGTTCGTCGATGGGATCCTCGCGGGACGGTTCAGCATCCATCCCAAGGGATCTGGCTGGATCTGGCGAGCGAACCGGTTCGCTCCCGGTCTGGTGCGGATGATCATGGATCGTGATCTGAAGAAGGCAATGAGAAAGGCCGAACAACGATGACCGACCATCCCGATGCGCTGACCTTACGCGCCGACGTGTTCGAGAAGGCCCTGACGTATGACCGTGCCAGGCAGGCTCGGGAGGCAGGGTTCTACCCCTACTTCCTTCCGCTCCAGAGCAACGAGGGACCCGAGGCGATCTACCAGGGGCGGCGCATCCTGATGTTCGGTTCGAACAACTACCTCGGTCTGACGACCCATCCGAAGGTGCGCGAGGCGGCCATGAATGCCATCGCAGAGTTGGGCACGAGTTGCACCGGCTCACGATTCCTCAATGGGACGCTTGAGATGCACCTCGAGCTGGAACGGCAACTTGCCGAGTTCGTCGGCAAGGAAGCAGCCCTCGTGTTCTCCACGGGTATGCAGACCAACCTGGGCACGATCTCCGCGCTGATCGGTCGAAGCGACACCGTGTTCCTCGACAAAGATGACCACGCGAGCATCGTCGACGCGGCTCGGCTCGGCTGGGGGAGGATCAAGCGTTTCCGTCACAACAATCTCGGTGATCTCGAACGCCAATTCCTGTCCACTCCCGACGACCGGGGCCGTCTCGTCGTCGTCGATGGGCTCTACAGCATGGAGGGGGACCTCGTTCCACTCCCAGAGATGCTCGAGCTGAGCCACCGGTACGGTGCACGAGTGATGGTCGACGACGCCCACGGCATGGGAGTGATGGGGGGAGGGCGAGGCACTGCAGCACACTTCGGTGTCGTGGATGAGACCGATCTGATCATGTCCACCTTCTCCAAGTCGTTTGCGTCGCTAGGCGGATTCATCGCCGGTGACACACAGGTGGTGGATTTCATCCAGCATCACGCCCGTGCGCTGATTTTTTCGGCATCGATCCCTCCGTCCAACGCCGCTGCCGCGCTGGCCGCGTTGGAGATCATGCGGTCCGAACCGGAACGCGTCGAGCGATTGCAGCGCAACGGCGAGCGATGGCGGAGCGGGCTCCAGCATCTCGGCTTCGATACCGGCAACTCCGTTTCTCCGATCGTTCCGGTCATCGTCGGCGACGATATGGTCACCTTCGGCATGTGGCGCATGCTGCTCGACGAGGGCGTCTACACGAATCCCGTGGTGTCCCCTGCGACGCCGAATGGGCGACAGTTGCTGCGCACGAGCTGCATGGCAACGCACACGAACGATCACATCGACAAGGCCTTGGAGGCATTCGAGAAGATCGGGAGGCTGGCGAACCTCATCTAGTGCCTCGACCGGCGACCTTTGCGGCGTTCTGCCGGCCAGGAACCCCGCTCGCTGCGTTCTCCGCCTCGACGCACCTGCAGGTGCGCCTTCGTTGTGCGGCCTTGCGAC
>JAACED010000060.1 GCA_011682695.1 Gammaproteobacteria bacterium | reverse complement strand
GTCAACGCCGGCGTGTGGTGGCGACCTGGTCTCGCGCCGGGGACGACCGTCGAAGGTCCCGCCGTGATCGAAGAACCGGAGGCGACCGTGTTCCTCGGCATCGGCGAGCGGGCCACGGTGCATCCCTGCGGGGCACTGGAGGTGGAGTGGTGACCGTTGACCCGATCACGCTCGAAGTCGCCCGGAACCAGCTCGCCGCGATCGCCGACGAAATGGGGCTGGTGCTTCGGCGCACGGCGTACTCGCCGAACATCAAGGAACGAGCAGACTGCTCGGCGGCGGTGTTCGTCCCCTCGGGAGAGATGCTCGCCCAGGCGGAACACATCCCCGTGCACCTCGGTTCCATGCCCGCTTCCGTCGCTGCGGTCCTGGAGCATCTCGGTGCTGAACCGGGCGTGCAGTACGCCGTGAACGACCCGTACCACGGTGGTACCCATCTCAACGATCTCACTCTCGTCCGGCCCGTGTTCGCGTCCGGGACCCTCATCGGCTGGGTCGCCAACCGGGCCCACCACGCCGACGTCGGCGGGGAGGCCCCCGGGTCGATGCCGGCGCATGCAACGACGATCGATCAGGAGGGCCATGTCGTCGTGCCCACCCCGGCGGTCGGAGATGGTGTGTGGATCGATGAGTTCCTCGACCCGTTCCTGGCCGCGACCCGCACACGGTCAGAACGCCTCGGCGACCTGTCCGCCCAGCTTGGCGCCAACGAGGTCGGGGCGCTACGGGTCGCCGCGCTCGCTGAAGCCGAAGGCCTCGACCGATTCGCGGCCGTTACGAGAGCGCTGCTCGCGTACGGGGAACGCAGGATGCGCGCCGCACTGGGTGCACTGCCCGACGGCGAATACCGGTTCACCGACGTGATGGAGTGGGGCGACGAGGACCTGCCGATCTCGGTCGCCGTGCGCATCGAAGGGGAAGATCTTGTCGCCGATTTCGGCGGCACGACCGGCCAGATCGCAGGCAACATCAACGCCGTCGAGGCGGTCACCCGTTCGTGTCTCTACTACGCGGTACGAGTGGCGACCGATCCTTCGATCCCGGCCAACGGCGGCTGCTACCGGCCTCTCGAGTTGCTGGCCCCTCCGGGAACGTTGGTGAATGCCGAACCGCCCGCCGCGGTGGCCGCAGGCAACGTCGAGACCAGCCAGCGGATCGCCGATGTGCTCCTCGGAGCGCTCGCCCAGGCGGCCCCCGAGCGGGTGCCTGCCGCATCACAGGGAACCATGAACAACATCCTCGCCGGCAACGACGACTTCGCCTACTACGAGACGGTCGGTGGAGGACAAGGCGGCCGTCCCGGCAGGCCGGGAATGTCCGGGGTCCACACCGGGATGACCAACACGAAGAACACACCGATCGAAGCGCTGCAGGTTGCCTACCCGCTGCGGGTCATCACCACCCGGCTGCGTCGTGCCGGCGGAGGAGCAGGCCGTTTCCCCGGTGGGGAAGGCATCGAACGAGAGATCGAGTTCCTCGCCGACGCGACCGTCTCGCTGATGGGGGAGCGGCGAAGGGTGCCGCCGTGGGGGCTCGCCGGCGGTGAGCCTGGTGCAGTCGGTGAGGACTGGCTGATCCGGCCGGGATCGGTGCCGGAACGACTCCCCGGCAAGGTCACGTTCGAGGTGCGGGCAGGGGACCGCCTTCGGGTGCTCACCCCCGGTGGCGGAGGGTGGGGCAAGGCGTAGAGTGGGGAGCATGCCAGGGGAGAGCAACGGTGTGTTTGGCCGAGTCCGGTTGGCTTGGTTGGCGCTGATCCTCATTCTCACAACCGTGGCATGCTCGCCTGGTGCCATCGACGCGGAAACGCGGTCACCGACAACGCAAGTCGTTCCTCAGCAGCCATCGGCAACCTACTACCAGGTCGAGTCCCTCGAACAGCTCTACCGAGACTCCGATTTGGTGCTCATGGGTGAGCCGACCGATATCCGGCCCTAGGTGTTTGTGCAGCCCCCTGATCCGGAGGACGTGGGATCGTTGCTCGAGACTGTTTTCGACGGGCTGGTGTTCCGGCCTGTCGAGTGGATCAAAGGTGGCAGCGAACAGGAGGTCGTCGTCCGAGTTGCGACCACGTACCGGAATGCGGAGAGTGGAGAAGTCTTCCTCCGCCTGCAGTCCGACTCGTATCCCTTCACTACGGCCGACGTCGGCAGGAAGTTTCTGCTCCTCCTCTCTCGCCGCTACGCGCAAGAGCCAGACCTGTGGCACTACACGCACGGGTTGTCCGGTGCGTCACGCATCGACGGGGAGGGCAAGCTGGTCGCCCCAGCGTCTCTCCCTATCACAACCTGCTGCTCGAATACGACGGCCGGAACGTCGACGACCTGATCGACGTGCTGCGCAGCTACGGGCCGTAGCGGCAGATCACTCGGCGATCATCCGGACGGCATCGGGGGAGGCCCCTTCTTCAGGGCATCCTGCGGGAATCGGTCGTGGCAGGCCTGCACGGTGAGCATCCACACCGCGAACGCGGGCAGCGGGCTTCCGATCACGTCCACCGCCTCCTGGCCGAGGCGCTCGGCAACGTCGTAATCCCACGCTCCTTCGCGACAGCCGCGCTGGGCGACTTCCACCCAGGCATCGGTGGGTGCCAGGATGCCGGTGAAGTTGACCCCTGTCAGCATGAGCTGGTGCGCAGCCTCCGCGTCGATCGGAACCGTCGAGGGAGAAGAACCTGTGCAGGAAGCCAGGACGACTGCTGCCGCCAACAGGACCAGCCCTCGGTACGTCGAGATCACGAGTCCAGGCTACGCCCCCTTGAGACCGTCAGGTCAAAGCGTCGAGTGCCTGGATCAGGCGCAGGGCGTGTTCGCGGCGCGCTCCCAGGCCCATGAGTCCGATGCGCCAGACCTTCCCGGCCAGGTCACCGAGGCCGGCGCCGATCTCGATGCCGAACTCGTTGAGGAGGTCGTTGCGCACGGCGTCGTCGACACCCTTGGGGAGGCGGACCGAGGTGAGCTGAGGGAGGCGGTACCCGTCGGCGGCGAACGGTTCGTAGCCGCGCTCGATCAGGGCGTTGCGTAGGAAGCGGCCTGCGTCGTGATGGCGGGCCCAACGCGTATCCAAACCCTCGTCGAGAACGAGGCGGAGACCTTCGTGGAGGCCGTAGACCATCGAGATTGGTGCGGTGTGGTGGTAGGCCCGACGCTTCTCTCCGTCTTCCCAGTAGGAACGCAGGAGCCGCGCGTCCAGGTACCACGACTGCACCGGAGCAGATCGGGTTTCGAGCTTCCACTCGGCACGTGACGAGAACGTGATCGGTGCCAGGCCAGGGGGCACGCTGAGGCACTTCTGCGTACCCGAAAAACACACGTCGATGCCCCACGAGTCGACGTCGACCTCGATGCCACCGAGCGAAGTGACCGCGTCGACGATGAGGATCGGGTCATCACCGATCGCCGCGCGCAGCTCGTCCACCGGCTGGCGCATGCCCGTGGAGGTTTCCGCATGGACGATCGCCACGACCTTGGCACCTCTTTGCGTGACCGCGTCCGCAATCTGGTCTGTGGGTACCGGCGATCCCCAAGGAGCTTGGATTTCACTGACGATTCCACCTGCGCGTCTCGCCATCTCGGCGAGACGGGCTCCGAATACTCCCGCGACACCGACGACCACCCGGTCGCCTGGCTCGACCATGTTGACGATCGCCGCTTCCGCTCCCGCCGACCCGGTACCCGAGACCGGGAACGTGAGACGGTTGGCGGTCTGGAATACCTCGCGCAACGCGATCGTGACCTCATCCATGATCTGAATGAAGACCGGATCGAGATGTCCGAGAACCGGCTTGGCCATGGCTGCGAGGACAGTCGGTTCGACCGGCGAGGGGCCAGGGCCCATGAGATAGCGGCGCGGCGGCTGAATGTGGTCCATGATGCCCACGATACCCCAGTCATCAGCAACCCTGGGTTCCCGCCGTGCGAGCCGGGTTTGAGAGTCCCGGGTTCTGAGCGCTTCACCCACTACTCACCGGGTACGATCCTGTCCATGACGCTCGTCGCAGATCTTCAGTCGGCGCTCGACCCGGAGCGCGTTCTCTCCGACCCGCTCCGGCTGCACATCTATGGCAAGGACTCGGGGATGAAGCGGGGCGACCCGACCGTGGTGGTTCTGCCGGAGACGACCGAGGAAGTCGTCGATGTCATGCGCCTCGCGGCGTCTCACGGCTTTCCTGTCGTTCCACGGGGCGCCGGCACCGGTCTGGCGTCGGGAGCGATCGCCACGGGGCCGGCGATCATGGTGGCACTCGCCAAGATGAACCGGATCTTGAAGGTCGATCCGATCGGGGCAACGGCATGGGTCGAGCCAGGCGTCGTCAACCTCGACCTGTCCAAGGAAACGCAGTCACTCGGCCTGCACTTCGCTCCCGACCCGTCGTCGCAGTCGGTGTCGACGATCGGCGGCAATGTCGCCACGGGCGCCGGGGGCCCGCACTGTCTGGCAGAAGGGACGACGGTCGGCCACGTGCTCGCCGTGGAGATGGTCACCGCCGACGGCGAGGTGGTCACGATCGGATCGGAGGCTCCCGATCCGATCGGTCTAGACCTCAGGGCGGTTGTGGTCGGTTCGGAAGGCACTCTTGGAATCGTTACGAGGGTACTGGTCAAGCTCACGCCGAATCCGCAGGAGACCCGGACGGTGCTCGCAGCGTTCGAACGCATCGAGCAGGCGGCGTCGGCGGTCTCGGCGGTCATCGGGAGCGGCATCGTTCCTGGAGCACTCGAGATGATCGACCATGAGATGACGATCGCTCTCGAGAACTTCCTCCACGCAGGTCTGCCGGTCAACGCCGGCGGGCTGCTCCTCGTCGACGTTTCCGGTCACGCCGCCTCCGTTGACGCAGAGCTTGCCGCCGTCGAAGAGATCATGACCGTCGAAGGCGCCTTCGACGTGACCACCGCATCGGACGAGCGACAGCGAGCCGAACTTTGGAGGGGGAGGAAGTCGGCGTTCGGAGCCGTGACCCAGATGGCTCCCGACTACTACCTGCAGGACACGTCGGTTCCCCGCACCAAGCTCGTCGACATCGTCCATCAGGTGTACGAAATCGCGCATCGGCACAACCTCGTCATGATGAACGTCTTTCACGCGGGAGACGGGAACCTCCACCCGATGATCACATTCGACGCAGCAGAACCTGGCGTGCTCGATCGTGTCCGCCAGGCGTCGAAAGAGATCCTCGCGGTTTGTGTCGAAGCCGGAGGAACGCTCAGCGGCGAGCACGGCATCGGACTCGAGAAGCGAGACCTGATGCCACTGATTTTCAGCGACGTCGACCTCGACGCACAGGCATGCATCAAGGAAGCCTTCGATCCGGACGAGCGATGTAATCCCGGCAAGGTGCTGCCCCCCGGCTCGCGCAAGACGGACCAACGGAGCGGCGGGCGATGACTTCGATCGCCGTAGTCCGAAAGCGCCTCGGGAGCCTCGTGGGAGCCCCGGTTCCTGGAGCACCAGAGGGTGCACTGAGCGTCGCTCCCACGTCGGAACAGGAGGCCGCCCGCATCATGCAGGTGGCGAGCGAGTACCGGTTGCCGGTGCTCGTTCGTGGCGGCGGAACCCATCAGGGCTACGGAGCGCCTGTGGACCCGGTAATCGTGCTCTCGACCCATGACCTTCAGACACTGGACTGGCGTCCTGAGGACCTGACGGCCACCGTCGGAGCGGGTGTTCGCGTGGCCGATCTGGAGCAACGACTCGTCGAGGGTGGACAGACGGCGGTCCTGCCGGAGGACCCGGGTGAAGCGACCATCGGTGGGGTTATCGCTGCGGGCATTTCGGGCCACCGGCGCCTGCGGTACGGGCCGACACGCGACCGGGTACTGGGCATGACGCTGGTCACCGGTGACGGACGGATCGTTCACGCCGGAGGCACGGTGGTCAAGAACGTCTCCGGCTACGACCTCTCCCGGCTGGCAGTGGGGTCGTTCGGGCGCCTGGGAATCATCACCGGGGTCAGTCTCAAGCTCTGGCCGCGACCGCAGTCGATCGTCACGGTCGTCGGTGTGCGGCCCGAGAACGCCTTGGAGGTCGCGTATCGGCCCTTTGCGGTCCTCGAGGTCGACGGCCAGGGTTCCGTGGTGGTTGGAGGCCACCCTGCAATGGTGAAGGCCGACGTCGATGCCCTCGGCGGAGAGTCTCTGCCAGGCGCAGTCTGGCCGGTGCCGCTCGAGTCGCCCTTCCGCTGTGTTCTGAGAGTGCCGGCGCGTCTTACCCGTCAAGCTGTCGAGCACGTACCGCCGGAATGGAACTACCAGGCGGCCTTCGGCGTCGGCGAAGTACGGATGGGCACAGAAGATCCGGACGCGGCCACCCTCGCGAAGATGCGAGAGTGGGCGGAGTCTGTCGGTGGAAGGCTGGTCGTGGAAGCCGTTCCCGACGATCTGGCTTTCGACCCGTGGGGCACCGCACCGTCGACGGTCGGTATCCAGCGGCGGCTCGTCGCCACTTTCGACCCGGCAGGAATCGCGAATCCCGGCCGTCTCCCTGGAGGGATCTGATGGTCTGGATCACCCCGGAGGCGCCGGCCCCGTTGGAACTGGCCCAGTGTGTGGGATGCGGCCTCTGTCTCGCAGTGTGCCCCACCTACCGTCTCACCGCAGACGAGACGGCATCGCCTCGAGGGCGGCTGGCGGCCATGGCGGCGGCGGCCGAAGGAATCGTTGCGATCGACGCCACCTTCGACGACGTCATCGGATTCTGTCTCCAGTGCCGGGCATGCCAAGTCGTATGTCCCGCACTCGTTCCGTTCGGGAAGATGATCGAGGGAGTCCGGGCAGAAATCAATGTGCGGCAACCGTCGCTTGTCCGCCGGGCGCGCAACAGGGCCCTGGGGCGATGGGTTGCGATGCCCGGGCTGGTCAGGTTGGGTGTCGGCGCGGCAGCTTTGGCCCTTCGTGCGGGTCTGGGTCGATGGATGCCAAGACTCGTGGCAGGCCTGCGGCCATCCGCCCGCGTCGAGTTGCGCGGGCGAGAGTTCGCTGCGGTCGGACCCGAACGAGGAACAGCCGCCCTGCTGCTCGGGTGTGTGATGGAGTCGGGATTCGCTCAGATCCATGTTGCCACCATTGAGACTCTCCAGCGGGCCGGATACAGAGTTGTCATTCCTCCGAACCAGACCTGCTGTGGTGCCCTCGCCGCCCACGAAGGCGCCGCGCTCGAGGCCCGGCGGCTCGCTCAACGCAACGCGGCCGCGTTCTCCGGAGCCGATATCGTCATCGCCGACGCCGCCGGGTGCAGTTCCCACCTGAAGGAGTACGGACACTGGGCCGGAGAGGACGGAGCGAGCCTGGCTTCGCGAGCCAGGGACGTGACCGAGGTCGTCGCAGAGGCCATCGAGGCGGGGTGGCTTCCTGCCTCGAACGTCGACCGCGGACCCGTTGCGGTGCAAGATCCTTGTCATCTCCGACACGCCCAGCGCATTGTCGACCAGCCACGAACCATTCTGAGGGCCGCCGGATATCGGATCGTCGAGATCGACCAGGAAGGGCTGTGTTGCGGGGCGGCCGGCGCTTGGGGGGTGCTCCATCCGGAGGCATCCGATGCGCTCGCCGAGATAAAGGTTTCCCAGGTCCACCAAGCAGGCTCGACGATCCTCGCATCGGCCAACGTCGGCTGTGAGATGCAGCTTCGTGCCCATCTCGAAGGGTGGTACAGGGTCGCTCATCCTGTCGAGCTGTATTGGGAAGCGGTAGTCGATGACGCCGTGGGCGCGGTAGGCTGAGCGCTTCGGAGGGTTGCGTGCAGGATTACGACACGGCCACGGTTTATATCAGCCCGCTTCGGCGGAGATTGCGCTTGTTCTGGCGCGTGCTCGGCACGACGTTCGACGTCGGGCTGATGGTGGTGGGGAGCGCGCTTGTCGCTCTGGCGGCAGTGGTTCTCCTCGACGGGTTCGGCGTCGTCGAGATCGGTCTCACGACGAGCATCGGCGCCATGCTCGGCTCGGGCCTCGTCATCGCCGTGTTCGGCGCCTTCGCGATCGGCGTTGCCGTAGAGGGTCCCGTTCGCCAACTCCGCGAGCACTCGACTCACGAGATCGAACTGGCCGTTGCCAGAGGACTCTCCTTGCTGGTGACGGGGATCGTGCTGCTCACGATCGGGCGGATCGGCCTCGGCTACATCGGGGACCTGCCCCATGTTTTCGACCAGTCCCTCGAAGTCGTCGTCGCGACCGGCATCGCAGGGTTTACGTGGACGCTGGTCGTCGGCCTCGTGGCACTGTGGGGTGTTCGGCGTGTGTTCGCCGATCGGCCGTGGCTCGATCAGATCGAACTGCCGATGCTCTATGTCGTGTGGGCGGTCGGTGTGGCCGTGGTCTACGGCATGCTCATCTGAGCGAAGCCATCCTGCCGAGCGCCTCCTCGATCGTGGCTTCGTCTTTGCAGAAGGCGAAACGTATCAGTGAGGAGCCGTCTTCACGCCGGTGGTAGAAGGCACTCGGCGGGATCACCGCGACGCCGACCTCGGTGACCAGATGCCGGGCGAACGCCACGTCATCTGAGAATCCGAAGCGGGTGTGGTCGGCCAGCACGAAATAGGTGCCTTCCGGAAGGAATACCTCGAATCCCAGGCGGCCAAGGCCGTCGGTGAGAAGATCGCGGCGTCGCCGGTAGTCGGTGACGAGTTCGGCGTAGAACGCATCCGGTGCCCTGAGGGCAGCGGCTGCCGCGTGTTGGAGCGGTGTGGCCGTCGCGAAGGTCACGAACTGGTGCGCCGACCTCAGGCCTGCGGTCAGCTCGTCGGGGCCAACGGCCCAGCCGACCTTCCATCCGGTCAGTGAGAACGTCTTGCCGAGAGACGAGAGCGTGATCGTGCGCTCCCACATGTCGTCGAGCTGGGCGAGGGAGAGGTGGGTGCCCTCGAACACGAGATCTTCGTAGACCTCGTCGGTGATGGCGATCGCATCGAACTCCTTGCAGAGCGAAGCGACGATTTCGAGTTCTTGCCGCGAAAACACCCGTCCGGTCGGATTGTGCGGCGTGTTGAGCAGAATGGCGCGTGTCTTGGGACTGAAGACGGCACGCAAGTCTGCCTCCTCCAGGGTGAAATGCGGTGGCCGCAGAGTCACGAATCGAGGAGTCGCGCCTGCGAGTGCCACGTCTGCGGGGTATGAGTCGAAGAATGGTTCGATCAGCACGACTTCGTCATCCGCGTTGACGAGGCCCAAGAATGCGGACGCCAGTGCTTCGGTACAGCCGGAAGTCACCGTGACGTGTCGGACGGGATCGACGTGGATCCCGGTTCTGTGCGAGAAACGGTCGGCAATGGCCTTGCGAAGGCGGGAGACTCCAGAGAGCGGGGCGTACTGGTTGCGGCCGTCACGGATCGCCGCGATCGCAGCGTTCTTGACAAAGTCCGGACCGTCGAAGTTGGGGAAGCCCTGGCCCAGATTTACCGCCTTGTGTTCGAGTGCCAGCCGGCTCATCTCGGTGAAGATCGTTTGGCCGAAGGCCTGAAGACGTCGGGCAGTTTGCATCCGCGCAGATTAGGCGCCCGATGAGCGATACAGGGCACGTATTCCCCTCAATGGCAAGGACGCCGCGGGACTTTCCGCCTTTCCAGCTGCACCGGCCCCCCTCCCGGCTTGTTTCCTCCCCCAGGAGGCCCCTAGGGCCGACATTGGGGGAGGTGTCCTCGGAGCTCTGGCCGAGGTCGGAGGGGGTGCTGGGAGGTGCCCTCGGTGCTTTGGCCGAGGTCGGAGGGGGTCTTGGGAGGTGCCGCCCCGGCGACGGAGGGGGGTCCTGGGAGGTGCCGGCCCGGCGGCGGAGGGGGTCCTGGGTCGGGTGTGTGGCCCCCCTCCCGGCTTCGCCGTACTCCCCCCATCGGTCGCTTCGCTCCCTGGGGGGAGAAACATGCCGCTTCGCTCCCTGGAGGGAGAAACGGGTCGCTGCACTCGCGGCGTTCTCCGCCTCGACGCACCCCGGAGGGTGCGCCCTCGTTGTGCGGCCTTGCGAGCGACGCTCACAGCAGCCGATCTACGCACCGGCATCACTCAGCGGACTCCTTGTGCCGGGGGGAGCGTTCGGAGCGGAAGCGGGCGGCCCCTTCGGCGGCGGTGCCCAGTGCCTCGATACCGAGCCGGCGCTCGAGAGCGAGGCCATCTGCAAGAGGCATCCCGAATCCTCCAAGGAGAGCGGCGCGATCCGAGCGAACGGTCGCCTGCGGGAAGGAGGCGATCTCGTTGGCGAGCTGGATTGCGGCATCGAGATGGCTTCCTGGGGGTACGACACGATCGACCAGGCCTATTCGGTGCGCCTCGTCTGCGCCAACCGATCGCCCCGTGAGGATCATGTCGAGGGCGCGCCCGACACCGACCAGCCGCGGGAGGCGCTGCGTGCCACCATCGACGAGCGGCACACCCCACCGGCGTTCAAAGCAACCGAACACGGCGTCTTGATCGGCCACTCGGAGATCGCACCACAGGGCCATCTCCAATCCTCCGGCCACACAGAATCCTCCGACGGCGGCGACCGTTGGTTTCGTGACTTCGAGCCTGGTGAATCCGAGGAATCCCTCGGGCCGGTCGAAGAGGTCGAAGTCCGTGAGGTCGGCTCCGGCGGAGAAGTGGCCGCCGGCTCCTGTGAGGATTCCGACAGCGGCGGTGTCGTCGGCATCGAACCGCCGCCACGCGTCGAGGAGTGCATCGGCGGTTTCGCGATTGATGGCGTTGCGTCGATGCGGGCGGTCGATCGTGATGACCGCGACCTGTCCCGTTTGTTCGTAGTTGACCGGCATGGTTCCCTCCTTCGCCGTAATGATGAAAGCACGTCCCTCCTAACATCGGTCGTCATGAGCGACGCTCGCGAGCACTGGAACCGCCGATACGGCGAAGGTTGGCCGATGGAACCGTCTCCATTCCTGGAGTCGATTGCGGATCTTCTTCCTCGATCGGGCCGCGCCCTCGATGTCGCAGGGGGGAATGGTCGCAACGCCCTTTGGCTGGCCGATCGTGGGCTGAGTGTGACGGTTGTGGATGTTTCCGACGCGGCATTGGCAGTCGCCGCGGATGTCGCTCGAGCTCGCGGACTCACTCTGGACCTGGTCAACGCCGACTTGGAGACCGATGATCTTCCCGCCGGACCGTGGGACCTGATCGTCTGTTTCCATTACCTGCAGAGGAGCCTCTTCCCGAAGATGGCCGAGGCTCTCGCGCCAGGTGGTGTGCTCGTGTGCGCAATCGCGACGGTCAGGAATCTGGAGCGGCACCCGCGGCCTCCTCGTGAACACGTCCTCGACGAAGGCGAGTTGCCGGGACTGGTGAGAGGCCTAACCGTGGTCTATTACGAAGAAGGCTGGTTCGACGACCACCACGAGGCCCGCCTGGTCGCCACCCTCCATGCTTGACCTGCGAGCCCAGGGCACGTAGGTATCCCAGGGGTACCCCTGAGCCCTGGGTTCGGGAGAAGGGTCACGCTCCGTGGGGACGCCGAATCAGGTGATGGGACGCTCGTAGACGAGGAGTTGGTGGCCGACGTCGAGTCCCGCCCTTCTCGCCGCCTGATCCGTCCACGTCGCCTTCGGCAGGAGGAACACGATTCGCTCAGCGGTCTCCGACGCCCTGTCGATCGCCGCACGGAGAAGCCGATACACGTCATCAGGGGCGGCCATTACCCACGAAACCCGGAACGTATCCGATCGATCGTCGTCGACCTCACCGATGAGCCATCCTGCCGGGCAGACCCACAGTGCCCGCCGTCGAGCCGCAGCGACCAGATCTCGCGCGTGCATACGGCGCCAGGTCCACTGTTCGGTGATGAACCCGTGGCTCACGACCGCCATCGATCCGACAGACCATGCGAGGTAGGCGGGTCCGGCTTCCGACTCGCCTGCAAGGGTGAGGCGATCGTCGGACGGAACATGGCTGCCTCCGTTGCCGGCGACTCTCGGTGCGGCATCGCCGACGGGACGCTCCCACATCGTCCACCTGGAAACGTTCCGGAATCCTGATCGCGTCACCTGGGCCTGAGCTGCAGTGTTCCAAACCTCGGTGACGAGTCGCAGGACCAGGGCGCCCTGCTTTCTCGCCCACTGCTCGCCGGCCTCGGTGAGGCGAGACGAGATCCCCTTTCTGCGGTGGTCGGGGTGGACTCTTGCTCCCTGGCCCCACACCTCGGTAGGAGAAAGCAGGCTCCACCGCGCCATGGCGATCGGTATGTCATCCGGGCCGACGGCAACGGCCGTCTGGCCTCGCGGGTCGTTCAGCCACTGGTCGAACTCGTCGGTGACATAGTCGCCCCAGGTGAACGTGGTCCGTGTGAACGCAGCAATGGCCTCTTTGTCAGAGGCAACGGCGAGACGAATCCTGATCTCCACAACCCGAGCGTACCGACCTACATTCGCTCCGGCACAGAGATGCCGAGAAGATCGAACGCGAGGGTGAGTTCCCGAAGGGTCACGGCGACCAGACTCAGCCAGGAACCGCGGCGTTCGGTGTTCTGCTCACTGAGAATGTGGCACTGCTCATAGAAACGGTTGAAGCGGGTTGTGAGATCGTAGGCGAACTCGGCGATATGGTTCGGCGCCCGCAACTCGGCTGCCCTCGCGAGCGAGTCGGGCAGGCGAGCCAGGAACAGCATCAGGTCACGCTCGACATCGGTGGAAGGGCTCGTGATCGGTCCGGGAACGAACCCGTGCTCGGCGGCCTTGCGCAGGATCGACCGGATTCGAACCGCGCCGTAGAGCAGATATGGTCCGGTCCTCCCCTCAAACGAGCTGAACCGGTCCAGATCGAAGACGTAGTTGGACGTGCGGTGATTGCTCAGATCGCCGAACTTCAGCGCGGCGAGTCCGACTGCCTTCGC